>JALQTV010000068.1 GCA_023268675.1 Saprospiraceae bacterium
CATGTGCTATTCTATTTCTCAATCCAGAAATCTCAGTCCAAGGAATTGACGGGTGCTCAGCTATTAGATCGCTATCTATTTTTTTGACTTCTTCCCCAATTACCAACAAAAGCGTCTGACAGGCATTAAAATTCATTTGATCATTGGCATCGAAGAAACTATCAGGGTTTTCGAATGATTGTGAATATAAAGATGCCTTTTCTATTGATTCGAGTATTGTCATTATGTGGATGAAATTTTTCTTTTCATACATAGATCAAAGTTTTTTCCATTTCATCTTCGATAATGGGATTGATATACCGCTGGTTGACCAAATCTATCTGATCGGTTTCTAATAATTCTTTCATATATGTTTCTAATTCACAGACTTCCTTGAACCCCAATCTTGCACCTTCTTCCAACTCGTATATTAAATCGATATCGCTTTTTTCATGAAAAGTATTGGAAGAGTAACTTCCAAATAATCCTATGCGGCAAATACTAAATTTTTTTTCAAGTATTACCTTGTGCTGCTTTATTTTTTTAATGATCTGTGTTCTGGTCATTTTTTACCTGTCTTTTCAAACCATAAGTTAATTGTTTTTCAATACAAAACATACCCCTTGAATTTCCCCAGGGTATTCCATTCGAGTGTCGGAGCGGGTATTTTGAGCCAGTTGAGGCTGGTGAAGAGGGTTTTCAAGACTTTACTTTTTGTTGGAATTTTGCTGAGGTCTATGTCTATCGACAAAAAGTACTGATGATAGCGTGGGTAAAGGTCTTCAGAGAGTTCAAATACTGCTCCGTCCGTCCCTGTCCAGGTATTGTGGTATCCTCCATAGAGGTTTTCGGCACCGAAACCAATGGCTATGTTCAACCAGACAGGAAAAATTTTTGCCGAAGGCGCGGACCTGCTGGTAAAGGAGGCGGGATTGATGGAAAGCCAGGTAGTGGTGGCATTGTAGTTTTTCAGGAAATTGTGTACCGGACCCTGGCCAAAAAGGGCTTGTCCTCTTGCTTTTAGGGTAGTTTGGGATTTTCTGTCTAGAGAAAATACGGTCCCTTCGGGGTAAGTGCTCCGTCTAGCGGATCCTTTCAGGCGAATTTTCTGGTCTTTCCAGGAGAGCTCCTGTGCGAGAAAAAGGGCAGCTCCGGCGGCATTGAAGGCCATATCTGTCCAGGAAAAGCCCCACTTTTCGGAAAAGCCGTCCATGACTTCCAGGGTGGTTTGTATGAGCATGCCGGTGCCGGCACCGAGCCAGGCAGCTTTTTGGGGGGAGAAACCGGTCCAGCGAGCGAGTCTGGCGGCAAGTTCGCTTTCGGCATAAGTGGCATAAAAATGTCCGGCTTTGTCCATTCCCAACCATTCTCCGGAGTCATTGTAGGTATGGAAGGGACCCAGATCATAGTTTTTGTACCAGGCATGGTACAGGGTTACCGAAGCAGCTCCGTAAGCTATGCTTCCTCCGATGAGCACAGCTTTCAGGCGCTTGTGATTGAGGCTGTCGGTGGTTTGGGACAGGTCGTTTGGCCGGGCATTGACTTGCTGTGCCAGTGGCCAGGCTATGAGCAAGAAGCATGCGAATAGGTTTGGGATGTTCATGGGACAAAAATACAGGAAAGGCAGCTTGCCTGATGTTAATTTTGTTACCTGATTGCCGGCATGGCGATGGTCATACTGAGCGGGCCGTGGGCACCGATGACGAGTGATTGTTCAATATCGGCAGTTTTGGAAGGGCCGGCGATGAGGATGCCAAAACTTTGTCCGGCAGGCTCAAGTTGAGCGTAAAGGTCTGAAAGTCTGGTGACAATGTTGTCCGGGTGTACCCAAACAAGCAAATGTCTTACGATGAAGGGAAGCACCCTTGTGGGCAGTCTTTGGTCGCTGATCCAGATTCCTCCGCTGTCTGCTACGGCCCAATCGGCTTTTATGAGGAGGAGGTCTAGTTGTGCCAACGAAGTTTTGTCGCCGTATGTTTCCCTGCCGCAATTGCCCTCGACTTCAGGAATCAGGGACAAAATATTCGTACAATCCGGATAACGGTTGTCGATGAGTGCCTGCCAGTCGTTGGGAGCCACTTCGATCAGGGCGCAGCCATTTTGCAGGCTTCTTTCGCGAAACAGTTGCAGTGGGGGAAGGGCAGGGTCGGGGAAGTTTATGGCTTCCGGCAGGGAGTTAGCCACCTGTGGTTTGTTGCGACGAATGGCTTCAAGGATTTTATCTCTGCTTGTCATGGGCTTTGTTTTGTTGGTACCAGGCGGCAAAACTTTGTTTGGGGGCATCAGGCAAATCGCGGTGAAGGCCCCAGATGCTTTTTTGGTGTAGGAAGCTTTGTCGGGGGATCAGTCGAAGGAGTTGACGCATAAATTTGCCTGCTGTTTCCAGGCTTGAAGCGCGCCGGAAAAAAGGAAGGCTGCTTTTCAGGAGTAGTTTTTTAGGCGAAAGCCTGTGTTGTTTTTCCAGGATGATCTGCCGCCAGCGATACAATTGTTGGTGGATGTCGATTTTTACCGGACACACATCGCTGCAGGCTCCGCAGAGGGTAGAGGCGAAAGGGAGGTCGCCGTAGGCTTCCAAATCTTTACCGGGCATGAGGATGGCTCCGATGGGCCCGGGGATGGTAGCGTGGTAACTGTGTCCGCCCGAACGCCGGTACACAGGGCAGGTATTCAGGCAGGCAGCACAGCGGATGCATTTGAGGCTGTTTCTGAAATCTGCTCTTCCCAACTGTTCGGTTCTTCCATTGTCCACCAGTATGATGTGCATGCTTGTTCCGGTGCGCGGCTTGTGGTAATGTGCATTGTAGATGGCGGTGCGCTGTCCGGCGGCTCCTGGTGTGATGAGTCGCAGAAATATCCCCAGGTCTTCCAATCGCGGGATGATTTTTTCAATTCCCATGCAATGAATCTGAACTTTGGCGAGGTTGACTCCCAGGTCGGCATTGCCTTCATTGGTGACGATGACTACTCCACCGCTTTCGGCTACGCCAAAATTTACCCCTGTGATGCCTGCTTCGGCTTCCAGGAATTTTTCGCGCAGGTGGGCGCGGGCAGCACGGGTAAGATAAGTCGGGTCGGCATTGCCTTTTTCGGTGTGCAGATGCTGGTGGAAAAGTTTACTGACTTCTTCTCTTTTCAGGTGCACGGCAGGAGCGATGAGGTGGCTGGGCATTTCTTTTTTGAGCTGTATGATGCGCTCGCCCAGATCAGTATCCACCACTTCTATGTCTCGTGCTTCGAGGTATTCGTTGAGTTTGCATTCTTCTGTGAGCATGGATTTGCTCTTAACAACGCGGCTTATGCGGTTTTCCTGCAGGATTTGATGTACGATCCGGTTGTGTTCCAGCGCATCTGCTGCCCAATGGACCTGTACGCCATTGGCTGTGGCATTGGCTTCAAATTGTTCGAGGTATTGGTCCAGGTTGGCCAGTACATGGTCTTTGATGTCCGATGCGGCCTGGCGCATAAGCTCCCATTCCGGGATGCTGGCAACGGTGGTATCCCGCTTTTGGCGGAAAGTATAGATGGTTTCGTTGTGCCAGTCGGCCCGATTTTCGTCTGCCAGAAAGTCCCGTGCCAGTTGTGCGTGTGATTTCATGGCTTTGCGGTTAATAGTTCAGCTAAATGGATGACCTTGAGAGGTAGTTTTTGTCTTTTGATGAGCCCTTCCAGGTGCATGAGGCAGGACTGGTCGGTAGAACAAATATATTCTGCACCTTTGTCCAGACAGTCAGCCAGTTTGTCTCTGCCCATTTTGGCGGATAGCTCGGGTTTGGTAATGGCGTAGGTGCCGCCAAAACCGCAGCATTCGTCAGGAAATTGGAGGGAGATTAATTCCAGTCCTTCGACATTGGCCAATAGAGGCCTTGGGTCTAGTCCGAGACTGCGCAATCCGTGACAGCCCGTATGAAGGGCGACTTTATGTGGAAAAAGGGCTTCTATGCGGGGTGTTTTGATGATGTTTTGTAAAAAAGTACTCAGATCCATGGTGCGCTCCCGCACTTTCTGGACGGCAGGAGTCTGGGGGAGTGCAGCATATTGATGTTGTACCTGGGCGGTACAACTACCTGAGGGGCTTACGATGCAATCGAAATTTTCGAAAACTTTGACGAAGTGGGCATACACCGACAGGGCGTCTTTTTCCATACCGGCATTGGCGTGTACCTGTCCGCAGCAGGTTTGGTCGGCGGGGTAACTTACCTGTATTCCCTGGTTTTCGAGCAACTCCAGGGCAGCGATGGCTGTTTGGGGATACAGGTGGTTGACATAACAAGGGATAAAAAGGCCGACGTGCATAAAGGCAGATTTAGAGTGAAACCCGGGTTCCGATATTTTGTGCCCAGGCATTTTTAAGGATAAGTGCGGCAGCCCATAGGTCCTGGGCGGTCATCCCATGGGATTTGTACACGGTAATCTGGGAGCCGTTGAGTCGGGCAGGAATTTCGCCGGCTATGACCTGACCTATTTCTCCGATGATCTGACTTTTTTCCATTTTTCCCTCGGCCAGAGGGATCAGGATGTCGCCGCCTTCGCGGAAAAGGGAATCCAGAGAGTCGGTATAGGCGATGGCTTTGTGCATAAGTTCGCTGTCCACTTCTCTATTTTTGGCCGTATGGGCCCCAACTATATTGATATGTGTACCCGGTTTTATCCAATTTCCCAGCAGAATGGGATCGTGGCTGGCGGTGGTAGTACAGATGATTTCGCAGTTGGCCACGTCCCTTGGATCCTCACTGACGGTGACAGAAGGGCCAATGTCTTTCAATTCTTTGGCCAATGCTTTTGCTTTTTCGGGATTTCTGCCCCAGAGTACAATCTCTTCAAGCGTTCTGACGCAGCACATGGCCTCGATGTGTGTTTTGGCTTGCACACCTGTACCCATGATGCCACAACTTGTAGCAGCAGTTCTGGCCAGGTATTTTGTCGCAAGTCCCGATACGGCGGCAGTTCTGATACCGGTGATGGAAGCTCCGTCCATGATGGCGACGGGAGATCCGGTAGCTTTGTCAAAAACAGCAACGAAGCCCTGGATGAAGGGCAGGCCTTTGGACTTGTTTTCCGGGTGCAGACTGATAAGCTTGGTGCCGTAGATGTCCAATTTTTCGCTGGATCCCGGCATCAGGCCATAGGTCGCATTTTCGCCCATAACCTCGTGAAACGAACGGGGAGGTATGGCTACCTTCCCGGTGCTGCTCATGAGCATGGCTTCCTCCATGGCTTGAATGCAAGCTTGCATGGGCAATAATTGTTGTACTTGATCGGCGTTGATGATCGTTAGGGTCATGTATGATTATCGAATTATTTTTTTCTCAATTGGTAAATTCCCAGTGTCAGGACAGGTAAGACATAGATGCCCAGAGAAAACCAGGCCAATGATCCATAGCCTTTGGCTACCAGCGCTACAATACCCAGATTGGCCAGCAAGAGGCTGCTGAGTACGGCTGTTCCGGCTATCAGACTGTGCAATTCCGATCGAAGTACCTTCCCGGTGCGCTCTTTCCACCAGTTGTCCAGGCGTTCGTTGATGCCTTGTAGTACGCCGACGCCTGTTTGTGCAATAGTACCGAAGAGGAAGATGACATAAATGAGCAGCAGCAGATCCAGTCCCATTTGTCCCAACATCCAATAGGTGGGGATGGGTTGGTCCAGAATTTCCGGATAACCTGCCATGAAACCCAGGTGGAAGATCAATCCCGGAAAAATGGCCAGGAATCCACCTATCATCCCCGCTCCCCAGGCTTGTTTGCGCGTTTGGATGTGTTCGGCTGCATAAAGGGCTACCGGAACCAGGAAGATGTTGAACAAAAAGAATTGCACGGCGCTGGTTAGCCAACCCGATACCGGTTGGTCGTTGCGAAAATTGTCGAGTATGATATTCCCTTTCAGGGCAAAGGTAGCGATGACAAAGACCAGGAGCACTCCGCTCATCAGCAGTCCCCAGGTGGTAAGCGTTTTTTCTACCCACTGCCTGCCAAAATAATTGAGCCCGACAACGATGAGCAGCATGATGCCTATCCCGGCCCAGGCCGGTAGGCCAAAACTATCCTGCAGGACTTCGCCTGCGGTAGAACCTGTAACGGCGAGTACCAGCAGCAGGGCAATGAGGAAAATCAGTTCATAAGCCACCCAAAATGGTCCCAGTAATTTTTTGAAAAAAGAGCGGTAGTCGAGGGTTTTGAATTTGCGGGCGAAGTCAAAGCTGACTGCCATGACCAGCCCCATGAGCAGGCCGATCAGCAGGTTGGCGTACAGACCGTTCCAGGGGCCAAAGCGACTAATAAATTCTACGACTTCCCTTCCGGTGCCATAGCCGCCGCCTACAATAACAGACTGGTAAACGGCTCCGGGAACCAGCCATATTTTTATCCAGGTATCAATTTTAGCTTTCAAGGTTCAGGTTTTAGCCCGGCTTTTCTGGTTGGCACCCAAAGTTCGTCGGCCTTTGTTGGTTAATTCGTTTGTACATCAAAAACACATGAAAAGATAATGGCTTGCTGCAAATTTTAAAAAGCAAATTGGGATTACTTTGAAAATTGCCTGATTTTGTCCCTGATTTTGTAATTTAAAGCATTCATTTTTCACTAGAATAAAAGCCATGTCAGTCATTCAATTATCTGTCAACGGAGAAAGATTTTCAGTAGAAGCCGAGGCGGATACCCCGGTTTTGTGGGTTTTGCGCGACATTCTGCACCTCACTGGTACTCGTTTTGGGTGTGGTCAGGGACTTTGTGGCGCCTGTACGGTGCATCTTGATGGCATGCCGGTGCGTTCCTGCAGCCTTCCTGTCGGTTCGGTGGGCAACAAAAAGATCACTACGATTGAAGGGATTTCAGCGGAAAGCCTTCATCCGGTGCAAGAGGCCTGGATAGCAGAACAGGTTCCCCAGTGCGGGTATTGCCAGTCGGGACAGATCATGTCTGCGGTGGCTCTGCTGCGCGACAACCCCAACCCTGACGACGAAGCCATAGATGCTGCCATGCAGGGCAATATATGTCGTTGCGGTACGTACCAGCGCATTCGGCAGGCCATCAAGAGCGCAGCTGAAAACAGGTAGGAAACATTTAACGGACTCAATCGGACAAACCATGACAAGCTCATTTTCAACCATACAACGCAGAACATTCCTCAAGCAGGCCGGAATGGCAGGTTCTGCTCTTATCATCGGTGTGTACACCGGCTCTTGTACTCCTGAAGAACCCGAAGGACAAATCCGTGCTTTCAGACCCGGCATAGACGACCTGCCTGAAGGAGTATCATTGGGACCTTTTGTGACCATAGACCCCGAAAAGGGAGTGACTCTGATGGCTCACCGACCGGATATGGGGCAGGGAACATTCCTGTCGGTACCGCTGATCATTGCGGAAGAGCTGGGCATTCACCCCAATCAGGTAAACATCAAAAAAGCACCCGGTGATGCCAAATACGGATCACAGGGGGTGGGAGGCAGTGCCAGCATACGTTCCATGTGGGAACCCATGCGCAAGGTTGGTGCTACCGCCAGGGCGTTGCTGATCGGGGCTGCCGCCCAAAAATGGAATATTCCTGCAGAAGAGTGTTATGTGAAGGCGGGCAGTGTTTGGAAAAGAGGAAGTGACGAGAAGTTGACTTTCGGTGAACTGGCAGCGCTTGCTGCTACGCTTCCCGTACCGGAAAATCCTCCGCTCAAGGATGCCTCGGAATTCGAATTCATAGGAAAAAACATTCCAAACCCGTCCAATCCTGCCAAAATTACGGGAACCGCTGACTTTGCCATGGACGTTCATCGCCCGGGGATGGTTTATGCAAGCGTCGAACGAGCACCCTTTGGAGGCAGCATCAAAAGAATAGACGATCGCGAAGCGAGAGCTGTACCGGGAGTGGAGGCCATTGTGCCGGTCAAGCGGCCGGTGGACAAACATACCTTTGAGGGAGTCGCTGTGGTAGCCTCTAATTATTGGGCAGCGCTTAAAGGAAGGAAAGCTCTTCAAATTGAATGGAATGAACCGGAAGTGAAATATGATTCTGAGACTATTCTGGCACTTTGCCACAGCAAGGCAACTGGGGAAGCAGGCAGCTCCGTGATCACTGCCGGAAATACTGCCCAAGCTTTTGCTGCAGCCGACAAGACCCTGGATTTGGTGTACGAAGCCCCTTTTGCAGCCCATGCGGCTATGGAGCCACAAAATGTAGTGGTAGAAATTGGGGACGATACCTGCGAGATATGGATAGGGAATCAGTTTCCACAGGGTTTACGCAAAGAAGCAGCCGATTTCCTGGAAATGGATCCCGAAAAAGTGCAGGTACACGTAGCATTCATGGGGGGCGGCTTTGGCCGAAAATCTCAGACAGACGTTGCTATGGAAGCGCTGGCCATCGCCAAAAATGTAAACAAGCCGGTCAAACTGATCTGGACCCGGGAAGATGACATACAACAAAGTTCTCTGCGTCCTCCTACGGTTAATCGCCTGAAAGGAGGCATTGATGCTGCGGGCAAACTGATTTCACTGGAGCACGTGGTGTCGGGACCTTCTCTGGCTTATGGCTTATGGGGCATGCACAATCCCGAGCGCGTACCTGGTTTTTTGGTGGAACCCATGGGCGAGCATTTGTACGAAGTACCCAATTTCAGAGCAGGCTACAACCTGGTGGATGTAGATCCCGTACCGATTATCTGGTGGCGCTCCGTATATGCTTCCACGAATACCTTTGGACATGAATGCTTTATAGACGAGTTGGCCGAACTGGCCGGAAAGGATCCTTTTGATTTTCGGATGCAAATGATGGCCAACAATCCGCGTTATACCGCTTTGATGGAAAAATTGCGGGAAGTATCAGGCTGGGACAATCCTTTGCCGGAAGGGAAAGCAAGGGGAGTGGCTGTCGCCAAAAGTTTTGAATCTACTGCCGGACACGTGGTGGAAGTTACCCGTGATGCCACAGGAAAGATTGTGGTGGAAAAGGTGTACAGTGTAGTGGATTGTGGCCTGGCCATACAACCTAACAATATAAAAGCGCAGGTAGAAGGCAGTATTGTAATGGGTTTGGGCGCTGCTATCAAACCGGCGATTACCTTAAAAGATGGAAAGGTAGTTGAAAGCAATTTTCACAATTATCCGGTATTGCGCATCCACGAGACTCCTGTAATGGAAATCCACATCATGGAAAACGATGAGCATCCCACGGGCATTGGCGAACCTGCTTTGCCACCGTTGGCCCCTGCACTGGCGAATGCCTTGTATGTGCTGACTGGCGAGAGGCAACGGAAATTGCCTGTGGATCTGTCGTAGAGACGCCTCCCCCCGAATCCGGCCTTGCCGGGTTCGGGGTTTTTATTTCCCTCCACCGTTTTTTCGCATGCCCTCTGCGTAATTCAACCCATACCAAAGTACCGCATCCGGTAGCCTGGACCACTCGTCAATTTGAGCAATGCTGGCATCGAAGGTGCGTTCGTCAATCAAACCTTCAGCTAGCATCAAATCTTTGGAGCCAATCAGAATGCCCAAAAGGTTGGAAGCCACAACCGGAAATATTTCTTGTTCTGCAGAACCACCAAAAAAGATCAGATTGGTTGAGATGCTATCGAGTCCTTCGTTTTTAAGCAGAGTGACCAGGCGGCGTCCCACAAATGGATCGTTGCCCAGCCTTTCGTAAGATCGCATATAGGCTTCCCAAATGATAGAGAAACCGGGAGGTTCGGGAGAAAGCCTGAAATTGGCATGGTCGTCATCCATCAGGACTACTTTTCCGCCGGGGCGGACCGCAGCAGCCATCTGGCGGACGATCACTTCAGGGCGCTTGACATGTTCCAGCACAAACCGGGTATGGACTAAATCAAAACTGCCCCATTCGTGCGCTTCAAGTGGCAGATTACCGGCATCTCCCTGCCGATAACTGACTTTGACTGCCATGGGATCTCCAGTTCCCAGTTCTTTTGCCCTTTCCAGTTGTCGGATATCCCTTTCAATGCCCAGTACTGTGCCTTCGTCTGAGATAGCACTTGCCATGGCACGGGTAAATTGCCCAAGTCCACTGCCTACATCCAGGATGCGCATAGTGGATGCGTCCAAAGGCATAGCAGCGATACAGGAGCGGTTGAGCCAGTCGTTGAGTCGGGACAGACGGGCTTGTTCTACCGGGTCACTGCCATGGATGTATTGAGAGGCAGCAGCATTTTTCATATTCAAATTGGGTGTTATTTGCTTCCTACAATGGCAATTTTATCGCCGGGACTGACAGCCATCCGGGTGATGTTTTTGATGCCGTAAAAACTCAAATCAGCGACTTCCCGCCATTCTTCATCATAATATCGGTTGTAACGGAAGATTTTCGACCCCAAAGCCATAATAAAAGAACCGTCCCTCAAAATTTCGAAGTCCTCACTGCCGGGCAGGGTATCGACAATTTTTTTTGCGTCAGCAGGTTCCCCACTGTAGCTGATCGGCATTTCCATAATGGCCCAGCTGCCGAAATTGTATTTTTGAACATAAGCAATGGTGCCACTGCGCAGCACTTTAAAGTCCCGACCGACAAAACTTGCCAGTTCTGTCTGTTGATCGGTACGGATATCAGCGATGACGAGCCGATTCGGATTTTCGACAAGATACAGAGCAACCCGATTGCCATCTACCCACTGGTAATAGCCTATGTTGTTGATGTATTTGAACAGCGGTTTGCCTTCTGACATGCGATCGATGGGGAATTGCCAAAGCCTTTGTATGGTATCGCCATTGATAAATTCCTGCCGCACAGCAGAAAAGTAATAATAGTCAGGAGTTCTCTTGGGTGAAAACTCGCCTTCGCGCGTTTCCGTAACCTGCGCCAAGGTTTTTTTATCGAGGTCCATGGCGTAAATATCAGTCTGATTGTCGGCAGCCATGCGAACGCTCAGGTAAATTTCCTGATCAGAAAAAAAACTGGGCTGGTTGTTGTACCCTTCAGGGTTGAATTGGGTGAGCAGCTTGGGTTTGGAAAAGGTGTAAGTGGTATCAGAGCTTCGGATGATATCAAAGAGATAGATTTGATTGCCACTTTGGGCTTTCAGCGTTGCCTGCTGCGCAGAAAAAAGCAGTAGCGAAAGTGCAATTTTTTTGAGCGTATGCATGATAATTGCTTGATTTATGAATTTGCTAATTGGGGCTTGTTTTGATTGTCCACCCACTTTTTAATATAAGGGAGCAAAAATTCCGGTTCTTTTGCCCAGTTGAAGTGATTGATTTTTTCATGCGGCAGCATGTCAGCAGTCAGACAAATGTGCACGACAGCTGAAGCAGGACCATATTTAAGGTACAGGTGTTCTGCTGCGGCAGCCGGCGCAAAAAAGTCATCGG
>JALQTV010000069.1 GCA_023268675.1 Saprospiraceae bacterium
CAAAAAGTTGTACGAAGCATACACAGGCCGGTATTGGTAGTCAAAAAGCCCATTGATAGCATTGATTTCAAAAAGGTAGTTTTTGCTTCCAGTTTTAATCTGGATGAGCAGCAGCCTTTCCTTCATTTCAAAGAGATCATGGCGCCTTTTGAACCGGAAATTTTTCTGGTGACAGTCGATACGCCCTTTAGTTTTGGCAGCTCGCCCACCATCACGGCATCTGCTATGGAGGACTTCAAAGAACTGGCATCTCCCTACACCTGCCATCCCTACATCTATAAAAATTCAAATATCGAACAGGGAATCCGGGAGTTTTCTACCGAAATTGATGCCCAGCTGATCGCTATTTCAAACCACAATCGCTCGTCTTTGAAACGAATGTTGGTGGGTAGTACGGTCGAGGCCCTGGTCAATTATTCGGATTTACCGGTTTTGTGTGTAGATTATGAGGAGCAGTGAACTGTGAACTGTGAACTGTAAACTGTAAACTGCTCACCGCTCACTGCCCCCTCTGTCGCCGCTCATTGACGATTTTCCGGAGCCAGTTGGGGATGATGACAACACCTGCAAATAAATAGGAATAATAGGCAATGAGTCGCCAGATGGTTGAGATAACCGTAGCATAGGTCGGATTATCGACATAGTCTGTCAGGAATCCCCCGAATAAGATCTCCACAAATCCGGCTCCTCCCGGGGTAGGGCTAAAGGCTATGATGACAAACATGGCTTCCAGTCTGGCAAAGAGTTCAAATTGGGTGAAAAAGTCCGTGGGAAGTGCTGTGATAAACCCTATGATCAGGCAATTCAATAGGAGGAATCGACTCGACCAGGCCATGGCTGTCGCCAAAAAAGCTTTCAGGTGAAAGAGGCGACTTTGTTTTTTCATTCCAGCTGAAGCCAGCACCATGTCTGCTCCCAATTTGACTGCAGCTGCCTGAAAGCGCTTCAAAAGTCCAAAGCGAGTGATCCAGGCCAATACCCTGCCAATCTGTTTGGGATTGATGAAAATTCCATAGTAAAACAGGCCGCTGTACACAGCCATCAGGCAGTAGGCAAACAAAAAATAATACCCCCAGGCTCCTATGTCTGCGAGTTCTTGCACATCGGGGCGAATCATGTTTGACCCGAAAAGCAGGTAAAGCAGAGGTAGTGAAAGAATAAAAAACAATCCATCCAGGACTACGGTGTACAATACAATGGTAGCCGTGCGGGCTGTTGATAGTTTTTCCTGTGCCAGCACAAAAAAAGCTACTGCCGAGCCACCTACGGCCGTGGGAGAGACGGCAGAACTGAATTCCCAGATGAAAATCAGTTCTATGCACTTTCTCCAGCTGAAAGCTCCTTCAGATAATACCCTCAGCCGGGCGGCATAGGACAAGTGCTTGCCAATGACAAAAACCAAAGCCATGCCTATCCAAAAATAAGTATGGTTTGACCAGTTGATATGAGCAAATTCCGCCGGGTCAAATTGTCGCCACAAGAGGTAAAAAACCGCAACGATGCCGATCAATACCGGCAGAATGATCCGGCTCATTCGTATGGATTTCAGTACTTCCTGTTGCTGCTGTGAAAAGTCTTCTCCGGAAATTTCTTCCTCATGTGACATGATGGCCTAATTTGGTGTTAGGGGCTGTAAGTTTACCCGACTGTATCTGTTCAAAAATAATTAAATTTGATACTTAAGCAAGGAATTTAACTGGTAAGGAAGCAATAATCCTGGGGCTTCTGATGCTCCTGTAAACAAAATGACTCTTTATTTTGGAAGAAAGACTGAAGCGATGGCGAATGATTCTCGGTGAAAAAGCCGACCCCGAGGGAGATTTGACACTCTCGGGTGCAGACAAGGCGATAGACGAGACCCTGGATGCCATCTATGGCAGTGGCAGGTTGGGTGCATGGAGCGATTCTTCTCCCAAGATCAACCGGTGGCTGGGCGACATACGGACGTATTTCCCCAAACCGGTAGTTACCATGCTCCAAAAAGATGCTGTGGAAAAGTTGGGTTTGCAGAGGTTTTTGGCGGAACCGGAACTCATGGAAAGCCTGGAGGCTGACGTTTCATTGGTTAACAAGCTGGTTTTACTTACTAAGTTAGGGTATGTCTCTAAGGATGGTGCATATCAACTGATCCGCAAGATAGTAGAGGAGATCCGGAAAAAACTGAAGTTCCCACTGGAAGAGGCTGTTCGTGGAAGTCTTTCCCGAAAGCGACGTCATTATCGGCCGCGCTGGAAAGAATTGGACTGGCATGCGACCATTCGGGCCAACCTCAGGCATTACCAACCGGAATACCGAACCGTGTTGCCGGAAAAACTGATTGGTTACAAGCGCAACCAACATTCTCTGCGCCATTTTTTTCTTGCAGTGGATCAGAGTGGATCTATGTCCGATTCTCTTGTATATGCGGGAATCATGGGCAGCATTCTTGTCGGTTTGCCGTCTTTTCAAACTCGTCTGGCAGTTTTCGATACCAGTGTGGCAGATCTCAGCCACCACCTTAGCAATCCTGTAGAATTGCTGATGGGTACCCAGCTTGGTGGCGGAACGGATGTTGCGAATGCGCTGCTTTATGTGCGACGTCAGATTCAATATCCCAATCAAAGTTTATTGGTGATCATTTCGGATCTCTACGAGGGTGGGGATCGGCGCCAAATGTTGCATCACTTCCGGTCGCTGGTACTTTCAGGTGTTCGGGTGATCTGCTTATTGGCACTCAGTGACAAGGGGGTTCCTGATTTTGACACTGACAATGCCCGTGAATTGGCGAACATGGGAATTCCTGCGTTTGCCTGTACACCACAGCATTTTCCTGATCTGATAGCAGCAGCTCTCAACGGACAAGATTTGTTTTCCTGGCAACACGAACACGTAGTCCGGAAAAATGGACGGGCCGTTCTTCCGGAATAATGAGTGCTGATCCTTTTATGCTGTATATAAGTTGGCAAAGCTAAAACTGTCCACATCAAAAAGTCCTTTGTCTGTGATCTTCAAGGATGGTATCACCGGAAGGGCAAGAAAGGATAAAGTCATGAATGGCGATTGCAGGGAACAGCCCAGCGATTCTTTTGTCCAGGCATCCAGTGCTGCATAAGTTGCCGCGAGTTCAGGTCCATCCTTCGGACTCATCAGCCCTGCTACCGGCAATTCCAACACCCTTGTTTCTCCCTTTCCGTCACAGGCACTGATACCGCCCGCTGCTTCAATTACTGCGTTGACTGCGGCCATCAGGGAGGCATCATCGCTGCCAACTGCCACAATGTTGTGCGAATCGTGTGCTACGCTGGAGGCCAATGCTCCTGCTTTCAGTCCAAAGCCTTTGACCAGAGCAACTGCCGGTTTGGCATCGGGCACATAGCGGTTGATTACTGCAATTTTCAGGATATCACTCTGGGGAGCTGCATGTATCTGCCCTTCATGTACGGGCAAAATTGCTGTTTCTACAGCTGTTACAATCTGACCGTCAAGTACTTGTATTACCCGGACTTTTACTTCATCTCCTGTTGCGGGGATAGCAAAGTCCTCTGCTTTCCTGGGTAGTGCCGAAAAATTATTGACTACGGTGGAAGTTTGTACAGGGAGGAGACAGGTACCTGCTTTGGCCACACAAATGCCGTCTATCCAGGTTTCTATTACTTCAAAGTGGCGAATATCTTTCACCAGGACAAAATCCGCCGGATCGCCTTCTCTCAGCAAGCCAACAGATAATCCATAATGTTGCACAGGGTGTACACAGGCGGCGTGCAACACATCGAAGAGCTTGCATCCTTTGTTCAGAGCTCTGGCAACGAGCTCATTGATATGCCCTTTGAGCAGATCATCGGGATGCTTGTCGTCGCTGCAAAACATCAATTTTTCAGGGAAGTGCTCAAAAAGAGGCCAAAGTGCTTCGAAGTTTTTTGCTGCACTCCCTTCCCGGATTAAAATTTTGACACCCAATTCGGCTTTTTCTTTGGCTTCTTCGAAAGTAAAGCACTCATGATCAGTACTTATACCTGCGGCAAAATATTTTTGGGCGTCTGGCCCTCTTAAACCGGGTGCATGACCGTCCACCGGCTTGTTATTTTTTTTAGCAGCGGCTATTTTGGCCATCACCTCGGCATCGTCCGTGAGGACACCCGGAAAGTTCATCATTTCCGACAGGTAGCCTATTTTAGGATCTTGCAACAACCGCTCTACCGCAGCAGTATCCAGGGTATCTCCCGCTGTTTCAAAGCCTGTTGCCGGCACACAGGAAGGTGCCCCGAAACAGAATTTGAAGGGGCTGTTGGTGGCGTCTTCGAGCATATACCGGACGCCGGCTTCCCCCATGACGTTGGCAATTTCATGGGGGTCAGATATGCTGCCTACCGTACCGTGAACGACTGCCATTCTTGCGAAGGCCGCTGGGGGCAGCATGCTGCTTTCTACATGGACGTGCGCATCAATGAAACCGGGCATCAGGTAGCCCGAATCCTCAGGAACCGATTCAATGGGCTCTATGCGGTGTATTTTGCCTTCCAAAATGCTTACCCTTGCGGGAAAAATGTTTTGGTTGAGGATGTCTATGAGTTTTGCCGTCAGGGTTGTCATGGCCACAAATTTTGCTTGGTTAAATAATTATTCCAGCCGGATGCTCACTATTTTAAAGTGTTGACTTTGTTGGGCTGCTTCCTCTGAAAGTCCTGGTCCTACAGAAATTTGAATTCTTTCAACGTTGGCCAGGGTTGTTTGTCCTGTGCCAGCTCCGTCAAAAAAGTAAGGCAAAAAGGTTGGGTAGGGACGGGGAAGCAGTACCATGGGAACCGGTTGAAGTTCTTCTAATGGGATCCGGTATTCTGCCAAACCTGGCCGGAGTGTGAGCAAAGTACCGAAAGTACGACCGTCTGTGGTGGTTAGTGCCAATTGGATTAACTGATCTTTTCCCGGAAGGGAGCCTCCCTCCAGTACAATCGTCCTTTTTGCATCCAGGCTTTTTTGGCGCGCGAGCAGCCGGTCTCTGATATAATGCTGAAAACTATAATCATAGACAGGTGCAGCATGGAGATTTTCCTGGTCGGGTTGGAAGAGTTTGTCCAGTTGCAGCTGAAAAGCAGCACTTGACGGCCGGGCGAGGGGTACCTTGCTAAGGCCGCGGTTCCATTGTCTGAGCGTCCACTCATAATCTGTATTGGCATCAAATACGCAAATGGGAGCATCCGGAGGCAGAATTCTAACTTCCCAGTTGGATGTTGCTGCGAAATCCCAGTCTCCCGGTTTGCCGGGAACAGCTCCTGGAAAAGTCTGGTATCCTGAACTTGTTTTGACTACCATCTGATAGTTGTAAATTCCCGGCTGTAGCTTTTTGGCAGGCACAATGGCTTCCCAGGTAAAATCGTCGGTTTGTTGCATCGGAAGTGGCTGCCAGCCGTAGCCGGGAGCCTGATGGATATACACTTCCTCAATTTTTTCCGGTGAGCTGATGTTTGCCTGCAGCTTTAAATCGGCGGCTGTATCAGCATCTTCAGGTGCTTCGTGGAGGACAAAAGTACGGTCGAGGGTAGCCGGCGGTGCCGAAAAATCGCGCAGGCCGATATTTCGTATTTTTTCCGGCAGTTGACCGGCTGTTTCATTTGCTGCTAAAAGCAAAAAGGTACCCGGGCGGGCAGCAAAACTACCTCCAGCAGCTTTTGTCCGGTACTCATTGCCCTCATTGAGGGGCAAAATGTTGAAGTTTTCTCCCAGTCCGGGTAGTTTCAGCGTCATGAGATGCTCTGCCCATTGGATTACAGCTACCGTGCGATCCGGGCTGTTTCGACCGTAAGGGTTTTGGGTGATGATGGCATCGGGCATGAGTTCCAGCCGCCATTTTCCGGGAGCTATTTTGTCCAGGAAGTAAGCACCCCTGCCAGCATAGCTTACAATAGGGGATTGACCGAAACCTGCAATGAGCTGAATAGACTCCGGCTGCTCGGGGATTGTGGCAGTGGAGTTGGTGTAAATAAACTTTTCGGCTGATAGCATTTCTGCCAATCCTTTTTCCTCATCGAGGTGAAACTTCTCAAAATTGCGATTGTAAGGATATTTGCCATAATCGTCATACAGCGGAACGCGGTGAAATACTTCTCCTGCCAGCATGAGCCCCAGCGCTTTTTGAGGGGTGTAAGCCAGGTTCATGTAGTGCGTATTGTATTCGGTATTGGCATAAGCCAAAAAAGTGGGATCGTAGGAGAAGTGGGTGGCAATTTGTATGCCGGCACTCCTGAAACTCCTTGCCATGGCCGGATACATGGGTGCTTCTGCAATATTGGCGGCATCAAATTCATAGACCAGCCTCGCCTTGCCTTTTTCCCGAAGGGCATCTGAAAAGGGAATGGGGTAGGCATCTACATTCGGCAGGAAATTTCCTTTCAGCGCCTTGCCGTACATCAGACCGGTGGGATACCACTGGAAGGTTCCCCCTTGCACATCGGCCTCGAGGTAGGCATCTGAAAGCTGGATGCTATGACTCATGTTGTAGAAAATCGGTTTTTCGCAGGTACTGCTGCGGATGGCCTTTGCCATTCGGTTGATGAAATGAGTAACTTCTTCGGGAGTACCTTTGTGGTGGGGTTCGTTGCTCACTTCGAAGGCTACAACGTCCGGGTCATCTTTGTAGGCAAGTCCGGTATAGGGATTTATATGGCTGACAAAAGCATTCAGGTATTTTTCCTGTGCCAGGATAGCGGCTTCATCCGTCAGACAGGCATCTTTGCCGTATTTGGCAGAAAAACCGGGAGTAGGGTAATCGGGCTCAGGCCAGCCATTGCCCCAAAAGGCAATCGGAGTCAATACGATTTTGAAATGTCGCTTTTTCAGTTCTGCGAGCAGGTAGTCAAAAGCATCAAGATGTTCGTTTTCCAGCAAATTGCCCAAGGTATCGCTGATCTCGGTATCCCATACGTGTACGCGATACAAGTCAAAGCCCAGCCGGGCAAAATGATGGATATCCTGATCCATGGTTTTTTTGATGTCGAGACCCTTATTTTTTACCATGCGGTAGGCATGGGCGAAAGGAACGGTATAGTTGACGCCAAAACCGCTGAGTACTTCTCCGGTGTCGCTCCAACGCATCACTCCGGAAGGATCGACTGTTACCTGTTGGGAATGGGCTGTTTGTATAGCCAGAACAACAATTAAAAGTATTGTCAATGCACGAGTCATACCAGGTGTTTTATTAAAAGACAATCGTGAAATATAGCTTTTTTTTCGTAGCCGTGTTAGCCAATCCAGCTCAACAAGTAGATCAATGTCCCGCAGGACAGACCTATCAGCAGGGTGCCGGTGGTATATACGCGGTAACCTGTTTTTATATCCATGCCCGAAAATTGTGTGAGTACCCAGAATGCGCTGTCATTGGCATGGGATACGACCAGCGACCCTGCACCGATGGCTGCGACGGCGAGTGCTTTGTGGAATTCGCTGTCCAGCCCCAAAGGCATCAGCAAGGGGGCGGTAAAGGCGGCAGCTGCGGTGAGGGCAACGGTAGAGGAACCCTGAGCTGTTTTTAGTGCTGCGGCAAAAAGGAAGGGCACCCAAATGCCCAGTTGACTTTCTTGCAAGCCTTTTTCCATCATGCCCGCAAAGTCGCTGTTTTGCAGAATGGTGCCAAATACTCCTCCTGCTCCGGTAATCAACAGAATGCCCGCACTGTCGCTCAGCGCTTGCCCGACCCATCCCTTGGCGGATAACCTGCTAAGATCTTTTTTTCGCGGCAGCGCAAAGGCAATCAGCATGCCCACAGAGAGGGCTATGACGGGAGAACCTGCAAAGTTGATGAGTTCCAGCACTGCCGGGGACAGCGAAAGTGATTCCCGATTGAATTGAACCATCGATTTGCTGACAATCAGGAGAATGGGTACCACGATAGGCAGGGCAGAGGGAAGGGCCGGAGGAGCGTGGTTGATTTTTTGTGCTACCTCCGCTGCACTGAGTTCGGGATTGGGGTCAATCCAGGTTTTTGAGGCGTACAGGCGTACATAAATAATGGCAATGACCAGCCCAAAGATGCCGACGCCCAGCCCGGTCGCTATCACCATTCCTATGTCTGCACCCAGGCTTTCCGCTGCAATCAGCGGTCCCGGTGTGGGAGGTACCATGACATGGGTTATCAGCAATCCCAGCATCAGTGCCGTAGCGGTACCAGCGAGTGATACACCTGCCTTTTTGCTCAGGCTTTTGTTGAGCGGGTCGAGAATGACGAAGCCGCTGTCCGCAAAAACAGGGATGGCTACGACAAAACCGGTGAGTGCCATCGCCTCGTGGATGCGTTTTGGACCCACCAGTTTGATCAGCAAACCAGCGAGTTTGTACGCAGCACCGGTATGATCCAGAAAGGTTCCGATGATCACTCCCAGGATGATCACAATGCCTATGTTTCCGAGCGTTTTGCCAAATCCCTGGTTGACATGGGCAAGGGTTTCGGTCAGGGGCATACCTGTGCCTGCGGCAAAAAATAAGCCTGCTGCCAGCAATGCCAGAAATGGATGGACATGCAGCTTTACCGTGAGGAAAATAATCAGGACAACAGAAAGAATAAATAGAAATATCAGCATAGCAATTTTATGGTTTGTCATTCACAGTTTACGAAAAAAAATTAGCTTTGTATGACTAATCAAATTTAAAACCAATAACTTATGGACTTCAGCTCCTACACTGACGGTTTTTTTGAAGTAAATGCAAAAAACGGCTTTCTGCCAAAAGTAGCTCCGCTACAAAAACTTCCCGCAACGTATACAGCCCTGCAAGAGGTCATTGATGAAATGCCCATTGTGAAAGATGATGGAACTCCCGGCCTGTTGGCAACGGAAGGGAAAATAGAAACAGCCGTAGATCAATTGCCCAATTACCTGGCAGAGGTTTCCAAAGAAACAGATCCTGTACTGCTTCAGGCGCTGTACAGAACTTATGCCTTTATCACTTCGGCGTATACCCTGGCTCCCGCGCATTTTACTTTTTTGAAAACAGGCAAATACGGCAAGGCTTACAATCGCCTGCCGGCACAGGTAGCACAGCCTTTTGTTGCCGTATCAGAAAAAATGGAAGTATTCCCCTGGCTGGATTACCATTATGCGTATTCGCTGGGCAATTATAATAAAATAGATCCCCAGGGAGGATTCAACTGGGAAAATCTGGGCATGTGTGCCAAATTTTCGGGCATGCCCGACGAGAGGGGCTTCATCATGCTGCATGTGGACATTAACCAGCATTCGCCTAAACTCATCGGCGGCATCGAAAAAACCCTTCAGGCTGACAACACCGATGGAATAGCCGAAGGATTGGCACAGGTCCATGAGG
The DNA here is from genome assembly GCA_023268675.1 of Saprospiraceae bacterium. GTDB lineage: Bacteria > Bacteroidota > Bacteroidia > Chitinophagales > Saprospiraceae > JALQTV01. The sequence continues at coordinate 9,292 of JALQTV010000069.1, forward strand.
CAGCCAAAGCGGCCAATGAACGCCGCAAACTGATGTGGGAAGCCTCCCGCTGGAAACATTACAACGATTTCAGGGTCTTCATCATGGGCATCAAAGGAAATGACGACATCTTCGGAGAGGGATTAGTGTACGAGGGAGTGTCAGAAGAACATCGCCAGTACCGCGGACAAACCGGTGCACAGGACAATATCATTCCTACCCTGGACATTTTTTCGGGAATCATCAGCTTTTATCCGGAAAACGAGCTGACCCAGTACCTGCTGGATCTTCGTCAGTACCGTCCCGTTTGCATCCAGCGTTTCCTAGAAGACTTGCGTCAGTACATGATCAAAAATCCACTGATAGAAAACCTGGCAGCAGCCGGTCACAGCGCCGGAATGATCAGCCTGCTCGGCATCCTCGATGAGGTCTATGCATTCCGCAATGGCCACTGGCAATTTGTCCAAAAATACATCATGGCCAATACCGTCTATCCCAAAGCTACCGGCGGCACACCCATCATCTCCTGGATACCCAATCAGCTGAAAGCAGTGCTTGCTACCATGAAACACGGCTTCGCCAATATGCCTGCCGATGCTCCCGGTTTTGATCGCGAAGCATGGTTGGATGCGTATAACCGCAAGGAACAGCTCCTTGACAAACAGTTGCGCGTATTGCACGGAGAAGCCTACAACCCCGATGAGGTTTTCGAAATGAACGCTCAATTTGGTCTGGAAGACAATAAATAACAGGGTTTAGCAGGTTCTAGGCAACGAAATTGTTGTAAAACCGTACTATATTTATATGGTATTGTTTACCAGCCATTTTGTTGCCAAACCGCTAAACCATGGAAAAATTTATTTTAGCCCTCGATCAGGGCACTACCAGTTCGCGAGCCATCGTCTTCGACAAGCAGGGCAATATCCAAGCGCTGGCACAACAGGAATTTACACAGCATTACCCCTCTCCGGGACAGGTGGAGCACGATCCCGAAGAGATATGGGAAACCCAGCGCAAGGTAGCCCTGCAAGTGCTTCAAAAAGCCAATATCACTTCCACTGACATCGCCGCCATCGGCATCACCAACCAGCGGGAGACTACAGTCATCTGGGATAGAAATACAGGCAAACCCATCTACCCCGCCATTGTATGGCAGGACAGGCGTACAGCTGATATCTGTGATGCTCTCAAAACAGCAGGTCATGCCGATATGATTCGGGAAAAAACAGGACTGGTCATCGATGCTTATTTCTCCGGAACAAAAGTGAAATGGATACTGGATCATGTGCCGGGAGTGCGGAAAAAAGCTGAGAGTGGTGAATTGGCTTTCGGAACCATCGATTCCTGGCTCTTGTGGAAACTCAGCGAGGGAAAAGTACACGTTACCGATGTGAGCAATGCTTCCCGTACGCTCTTATTCAACCTTCATACGCTGGACTGGGACGATGCATTACTAGCTCTGCTAGACATCCCCCGAAGCCTATTGCCCGAGGTTCGGAGCAACAGCGAAGTTTACGCTCACGCTGAGGCCCTGGGAATGCCGGAAGTGCCCGTGGCGGGTATGGCCGGAGACCAGCAGTCGGCACTCTTCGGGCAGCTTTGTCTCCAACCGGGCATGGTGAAAAATACCTATGGAACGGGCTGTTTTATGCTCATGAATACGGGTGAAAAGGCAGTACCTTCAAAAAACAACCTGCTCACCACGATAGCCTGGAAGATAGGTAGCAAAACGCATTATGCACTGGAAGGCAGCGTATTCATTGCAGGAGCAGCCGTACAATGGCTGAGGGACGGACTGAAGATCATCGGTTCTTCTGAAGTCGTGGAAAATCTGGCAGCAAAGGTGTCCGATACGGGAGGGATTGTCATTGTACCGGCTTATGCAGGCCTTGGTGCACCGCACTGGAATCCACATGCCCGGGGAACCATTTTTGGTATCACCCGCGGAACTACAGATGCTCATATTGCCCGTGCTAC
>JALQTV010000006.1:0-25345 GCA_023268675.1 Saprospiraceae bacterium
CCTCATTGCGTTCGGAAGGAATGGCAGCTCCTACTGCAAAGCGCGCCGGTATGCCTGCGGATCGGGCCAGAGAGATAAACAGAGAATGGAATTCTGTACAATTACCGGATTTGGCATCACAGGCAAAGTTGGCATCAGCAGTGCCATAAGTACCTTGTTTGGCGTAGCGAACGTTGTCCACAACGTAGTCGTAAAGCGCCCGGGCCTGCATGAGTGGGGTGGTAGCTTCCCGCTCGGCAATCACCTGCCTGGCAAGGGTATCAAACCGACCTCCTACGGGCAGTAATGGCGTTTCACTCATATACAAATAAAGATCGGAGTCATCGTCGAGGTAAGTACCTTTTTCAAGGCGGGTCACGCGATAATCAAGCTTTATCGTTTGTCCGGTTTCAGCAGGCTGCAATTCCACGAACAATGCCTGATTGCCGTATTGTTCCTCCCGAATCTGTTGATAAGTCCCAGGCACATCCATATTCAGAAGTGCTACCTCTTGAAATGGATCGCTTTGAGCTATCGGTAGCCATATCCTGGCAGTAGCGTTCAGCTTGGGCACCTCGACCATGTACTGGAACGTAAAGACATCTTTTCCCTGCAACACCCCTAGCAGGTCGCTGGATGCCTGTTCAACAGGGACGGTATGCCAGGTATTGTCTTCATTGCGTTTCCAGGTATAGAAAGGCTTCCCGTTGCGCTTGTGAATATCGGTACGTGTCACATCCATCTTACCCACTTCTCCTTCCAAAAAGAAATCTACGTCATACACGTCTCCATCGGAGGTAGCGAGATCTACGCAGGCAAAAAACTCATTGGGACCTAGTACTGAAAGAAACTCTGTATGTACACGTACCAGCTTTAGGTTGAGATCAAGAGAATCGTTTGCCACATGAAAATATCCCTGCTCCGCCTCCGTTTTCCGATCGATGTAAGCACGAATGCCCTTTTCTACATCAGCAATATCGGGTACCTCGGTTTTGGTTTCCTCCAAATCAGGGGGCGTCGGCTGACAACTACTCAGGATAGCAGTTGATGCTACAATACCTATCAGGTAAAACAACAGATTTCGCATGTTTTTTATGTAAAAATGAGACAAGTCTGCCAACAAAGCAAATGAATTGGGGGTGTACTGTGACAAAAAAAGCGCTCAACACAGTGTTGTCAGCTAAACATTGATGGTTGTAGCCGTAATAGTTCAGTTGTCGATAGATTTGGGGCACCGGTCTGTAGAGTGAAAAGGTCTGAGCCATAACTCTGATGATTGGATTCAATTTTAGGCTGAAAAGTTATAATTGTGTGCAATCCTAAGGCAAATTAAACCTTTCCAAAGTTTAGAGATCAAAGGACAAAAAAGTACGAAAATGAGACCAAATAAGTTGTATTTCGGAATAGCTTTGATAGGTGCGTTGCTAATGGCGTTTACTATAAATGATTATACTTGTTTAAACTTACCAATTACGCCCTTTAATTATGAAGCAATTAATTTCCCCTCTGATGTGATCAACAATTTGGAGGAAATGGATAACACCCCTTCAGACAATCCAACTACTGACGAAGGTGCTACATTGGGACGAGTTCTTTTCTATGATGTGGATCTGTCTTTAAATCGTACTATTTCCTGCGCTTCGTGTCATATACAACAATTTTCTTTTGCAGATACAGCTCAATTTAGTACTGGATTCGATGGAAGTTTAGGCCGCAGAAACTCAATGGGGCTTGTTCATGCAAGATTTCAAAAAGACAGCACTTTCTTCTGGGACAATAGAGCTCCAACCTTGGAGATTCAGACTTTAATGCCCATCCAGGACCCTACTGAGATGGGATTAAGTTTAGACACTTTAGTTGCACGAGTTTCATCCAAACCATTTTACCCTCCGCTATTTCAAAATGCATTTGGTTCAACAACAATAACTTCTGATAGAATTTCAAAAGCATTAGCGCAGTTTATTAGAAGTATGAACACATTTGGGTCAAAATTCAGACAAGGCGTAAATATCACAAATGGCAATCCTTCAACTACTCCGTTTTCCAATTTTACTCCTCAGGAAAATCTAGGAAAAGACTTGTTTATGGATGTGTTCAGAGGGAATTGTCAGGCTTGCCATACAAGAAATGTTATGGTTCAACAAGGTGCTCAAAATATTGGCTTGGATTTGGTCTATGCAGATAATGGTCAAGGAGCATTAACGGGAAATCCCAACTCACAGCAGAATGGAAGATTTAGTGTTCCCTCGTTAATCAATGTTGCATTAACCGCACCTTATATGCACGATGGCAGGTTTAAAACGCTAGAAGAGGTTATTGACTTTTATAGCGATTCGGTGCAAAACCATGTAAACCTCAGTGGTTTTTTAAGAGAAATTGAGCCCGGAAACACCGATCCCAATCATGTATTTTGTAACACATGCCCACCAAGAAGGCCACATTTCACACCAGATGAAAAAGCTGCACTTGTTGCATTTCTTAAAACCCTGACCGATACAATAATAACAACAGACGAAAGGTGGAGCAATCCATTTTGCATTGATGCAACAACTAGTGTTAAAAAAATCAAACCCTTGCTTTCTTTAAACATTTACCCAAACCCTGTAGAGCATGGAAATATTAATTTCAACGTAATTTCTGCCGCAGCATTTAGAGGTAAAATTTTCATCCATAATTTGAATGGTGTTTTAGTATTCAAGACAGAACATAATTTCACCAGTGGACAGAACCAATTAAACATAACCAAAGAAATAGCAAGGGGTATTTTTTTCCTTTCAATTATGGACAAAAATGGCAAGACAGTAACAAAAAAAATCATAGTACAATAGAAGCTATCTATAAAATTTGTCAGGTTTTAGGGCTTTATTCTGTCAGAATCAGAATTGGCAGGATTGGGACAAAATTAATACGATAGTTCTAGGCTCTTTCTTTGTAGGGAATGGCATGCGCTCCTTTACTACAAACCCTGCTTTCCAGGCAACAAAAAACGCCCTTCACTCAGATAGAGTAAAGGGCGTTCAAGTGATTGGAGGTCGGAAGCGGATTCGAACCGCTGTACGAGGTTTTGCAGACCTCTGCCTAGCCACTCGGCCACCCGACCATTGTTCGACTTTTATCGGATTGCAAATATACAGACATTTTTGATTTCTAGCCGATTTCCAAGCGATATTTTTTATCTCAATAGCAATACCGACCCTTCCTTGCGGATATCAATGCCACTGGACAGCTTCATCCTGAGCACATAAACGTAAGTTCCCTGCATACACGCTTCTCCGTTTTGAGTGCCCAGCCAGCCCTGTTCGGCATCGCGACTCTCAAAAACCATGCTGCCATACCGGTCAAAAATCATGAGATGGTATTCCTGTAAATCTCCAAATTGCAAAAAGGGCCGAAATTCGGTGTTGTTAATGCCATCGGGGGCAAAGACATTGGGGATGTAAATGCCCGGCATCTGATCCAGACATACCGTATTGGATCTGACTGCCAGCGTTTCCTGGGTTCCATCGGGCAAACTTATTTCCAGATCCGCCAACAGGTAATAACAAGCAGAACTCAAATCCGGGTTATTGGGGTCTATCAAATCGGTGTATGCGGTGATGTCGGGCGACAGTTCGGCAACTACCTGGGTTCCGGAGGGCGTTGCCCGAAAAAGCTGAATGCGGGAAAGTGCCCCGTATTCGTGGGTATAAGCATTCCAGTTGAGGCTGTTTTGGCCGTCCGTACTCGCCAAGCCCTCCAGAAAGAGGCTGTTGACCACATTGGACAGGCGCTCCGTTCCGCATACATCCACCGTTCGCAAGCGATAACTTACAGGCTCAGAAAATCCCCCCGCTTCTTCATCGGTAAATACTACCGCAGGGTCCAGCGGCAAAGCCGTCACAAAACCGGCAATATTGGCAAATGCAGCAGCACCTTCAGACCGCTCAATGGCCAGTTCGCGAATCTCCGCATCTGTATTCCATATCCAGTCCAATTCGATCGAACCGTCACTTGTATAAGTGGCATTTTTCGCTACCAAAAGGCGATTGGGCTGTACGATATCCGTAGTCAGACAAACTTCATTGGAAGCTGCCGATATTTCGGTTCCACTTTGTATCGCCCTTACGGTAAAGCAGTATTCCGTCTGATCATTGGCATTTTCAAAGGTATAATTCAGCGCCTCTCCACTGACACTGCCTGCCAGTTGTGCCGCAGCGCCATTTTCCCGGTACCAGATTTCGTACCTGTCCACCGGCACCGGCCAGTTGTGATAAGCCGTCCATTCCAGGGCGATGGTCTGTTCGCAACTGCTCACCTCGCCGCTTTGAAGGAAGATGGTTTGATGGGGCGCATCGAAAAGGCTGGTATTGCCACACTTGTCCAGGGCCAGTACAAAATACTCCACCGGATTGAACTGTATGTTTTCATCCGTATCGACATAGGTATTGCCGCTGAATACGGTATCTATCGCTCGTGTACCGGAAGGGGTGTTTTTGAGAATGATATAAGCATAAACTTCCGGCGAGGCGCTGGTCTCCCAGGCTATTTCCACTTCGGTTTCGCTGAGCACCGAAACATAAGAAAGGGGACTGATGGCAGGAATGCGATTGTCGAGGGTATCAGAGCTCAGAATCTCCTGTCCCGGACAATCTGCCAGTGTTTCCAGATAATAATACCAGAGTGCTCCCCCGGCAGCCTCGTGAAAATAAAAATCCTGCGACGGATTGCCTATGTCACTGATAAGTTGAAAATTGCCGCTGTCGCCCTGGCTGCCATATACCTTGTAGCCACTAACCGTACCGCAGGAAACCACCGGAAGGTCCCATACAAGTGTATCATTGTTCACACAAATCAAATCCGGTGCCGGTACCTGTGCCACAAGGGGCAGGCTTGCAGCCAAAAATAAAAACAACAACAGGCTATTCCTGCCGGTACCGACTGAATTTTTCTTCCAGTACCTCCATGGGGTAACGATCTGCCAGTTCATATTCCAGAATAAAGTTTTCATTGATCTGTTTCTTTGTATAAATCAGCCCGATTCCTTTGGCATAAATTTCCATGCCATCGTACTCCTGCTCAAAGGTGCCCTCCTCGTCAATGGCAAACAATTCTTTGAGGTGAAAAACTACCGCATCCACTTTCTTTCCCTGCCATTGCCAGGTAGTATCGCTGACATATTGTCTGTTTTTGATAAGGGTCGTCCACACACCCGGTTTGTAAGGGTCTTCCCATTTCACTTTGTACAACAATACTCCACTTTCCGGTCCTGCCCTGAAAGCAAACAAATTGCCGGCTTCTATCTCTATTGCCAGGGGTTGCTGCCTGTCGAGGGTATCCGTATAGTACAGAAATAACGTATCGAGCAGCATTCCATTGCTCACCCAGGCCTCCTGAACAAACTGTTTGGGCATAAAATCGTACTCGTAGTACATTCCCGTCAGGTAAACACCGGAATCCGTCTGCATGGATCGATAATACCAGTAATAGGGAGCCAGGCTATCGTTGTTGACGGCGCGGTATTCATATACCAGGCCCTCCTTGAGTTCACGCATCGGAAAATAATAATCCCGAATGTCACGCATGGATTCTCCCGGCTCACAAGCCGAAAAAAAAAGCACTAAAAACAAAGAACCTATACAATAATCCAAACCGGTACTCCTTTTCATAACAAGCGATTGAAAAACAAGGTACAATGACAATTTGACAGAAAACGACGGAATCAGCCACGATGGAACAATTTATGCACCATGAACCTACCCTACTTAAATATATTATATCTTTATGATCTTTATTGCATAACAACAACTACCGGAATATATGTTCGATTTTATCAGCAACTCCGTAAAGAAACTGTTCGGCACCAAATACGACCGCGATGTAAAAACCTACATGCCTGTGGTCGAAGAAATTAACGAGCATTTTGAGGCCTTCCGTTCCCTGAGCAATGACGAGTTGCGCCATAAAACAACCGCTTTCAAAGAAACCATCGCTCAGCACCTGAGCAATATAGACCAGCAAATTGAAGATGCCCGCAAGGAAGCAGAAGCCGAGGAGGATCTCCATGTAAAAGAAGAAATTTTTGCAGAGTTGGATACGCTGCAAAAAGAACGGGACAAAGAACTGGAAATTGTACTCAGGGAAATCTTGCCGGAAGCTTTCGCCGTAGTGAAAGAGGCATCCAGAAGGTTCAGCGAAAATGAAACCCTGACAGTTACAGCCCTCGACCACGATCGCGAACTGGCTGCCAATTCTAAAAAAGCCTATGTCACCATCGACGGCGACAAAGCTATTTGGAAAAATACCTGGACAGCCGCCGGCGGCGAAATTACCTGGAACATGGTGCACTACGATGTGCAGCTTATCGGCGGGATGGTGCTCCACGACGGTAAAATTGCCGAGATGGCAACGGGTGAAGGTAAAACACTGGTAGCAACGCTCCCAGCTTACCTCAATGGCGTAAGCGGCCAGGGCGTTCACGTGATTACCGTCAACGACTACCTCGCCAGAAGGGACTCCGAATGGGTAGGACCGCTCTTCGAATTCCTACTCCTGAAGGTAGATTGCATAGACAAATACAGACCACACTCCGACCAGCGCAAAAAAGCTTACGAGTGCGACATCGTTTACGGAACCAACAACGAATTCGGTTTCGATTACCTCCGCGACAACATGGTGCGCTCTCTTGGTGAAATGGTGCAACGCAAACACCACTACGCCATGATAGATGAGGTGGACTCCGTACTGATCGACGATGCCAGAACGCCACTTATCATCTCCGGACCTGTACCTCAGGGTACGGAAGAACAAGAATACATTTCCCTCAAGCCTCAGGTAGAAGGCCTGATCGCCGCTCAGAGAAAGTTGGCTACCCAATACCTGGTGGAAGCCAAAAAACTTTTCCAGGAAGGCAATACAGGCTACAAGGAAGGAGAAGGAGGGATGGCCCTGCTACGCGCACATCGCGCCCTGCCCAAATCAAGACCCCTGATCAAGTTCCTCAGTGAAGAAGGTGTCAAGGTGATGCTTCAAAAGGCAGAAAACTTCTACATGCAGGAGCAATCCAAAAACATGCACCTGGCAGATGAGCCGCTTCTGTTTACCATAGACGAGAAAAACCGAAGCGTAGAACTGACCGAAAAAGGTGCCGAATTCCTGGCAAGAGGCAACGAAGATGCCAACTTCTTCATCATGCCGGATATCGCCATGGAGATGGTGGAGGTGGACAACAACAGCAGCCTCGACAACGCACAAAAAGAAGAACAAAAGGCCAAAATTGCACAGGACTTCGCCGTAAAATCCAAAAGACTCCACTCTGTCAACCAATTGCTCAAAGCCTACGCCCTGTTTGAAAGAGATGAAGAATACGTCGTCATAGACGGCCAGGTGAAGATCGTGGACGAACAAACCGGCCGTATGATGGAAGGTCGCAGGTACTCCGACGGTCTGCACCAGGCACTGGAAGCCAAAGAAAACGTAAAAGTGGGTGACATTACCCAGACTTATGCGACAGTTACCCTCCAAAATTACTTCCGGATGTACCACAAACTTGCTGGTATGACCGGTACTGCAGAAACGGAAGCCAGCGAACTTTGGGAAATCTACAAACTGGACGTAGTCGTTATTCCTACCAATCGCCCCATCATCCGCGATGACCGCGACGACCTTGTTTTCAAAACTGCACGCGAGAAATTCAACCGCGTAATCGAAGATATTGTAGAGCTCAGCAAAGCAGGAAGGCCTGTATTGGTGGGTACCACTTCCGTCGATATTTCTGAAAAGCTGAGCCGCATGCTCGACCTGAGAGGCATTTCGCACAACGTGCTAAACGCCAAACAACACCAGCGCGAAGCAGAAATCGTGGCTGAAGCCGGTAAACCAGGTAAAGTGACCATCGCTACCAACATGGCCGGTAGGGGTACAGACATCAAAATCTCTCAACAGGTAAAAGAAGCCGGTGGTCTGGCCATCATCGGTACGGAAAGACATGACTCCAGACGAGTGGACAGACAGCTGAGAGGTCGCGCCGGACGCCAGGGAGACCCCGGTAGTTCACAATTCTATGTGTCTCTCGAAGACAACCTCATGCGATTGTTCCAGTCCGAGCGCATCGCTAAAATCATGGACCGCATGGGCCACCAGGAAGGCGAGGTAATCCAGCATTCCATGGTCTCCAACTCCATCGAAAGAGCTCAGAAAAAAGTCGAGGAAAACAACTTCGGCATACGCAAGCGATTGCTGGAATACGATGACGTGATGAACATACAGCGGGAAGCCATCTACAAAAAGCGCTACAACGCTCTCTCCGGAGAAAGGCTGTCCGTTGACCTCAATAATATGTTCTCGGGCATGATCGAAAGCCTCGTCCACGAACACAAAGCTGCAAATGCTTCTTTCGAACAATTCCGCAGAGAAACCGTAACCATGCTGGGAATAGATCCCCAAATGGATGCCGCAGACTTCAAAGAAGGCAGTGCCAACGATATTATCGAAAGAATAAGCGAACAGTTTGAGGCTTTCTACCACAAGAAAGCACATCACCTGGCAGAAATCCTGCTGCCTCAGGTCAAACATGTTTACGAAAACCAGGGTCATCAGTACAAACGTATCCTGATCCCCTTTACCGACGGTCGGTCTCAGCCCCTGACCATCACAGCAGAAATCGAAAAAGCGGTGAAAACAAATGGAGAATCCGTTTACCGCGACGTCGAACAAGCCGTCACCCTTGCCATCATAGATGAAAAGTGGAAGGAACACCTGCGATCCATGGATGAACTAAAAGAGGCGTCTCAAGCAGCTTCTTTCGAGCAAAAAGACCCACTGGTAGTCTATAAGATGGAGGCCTATAACCTCTTCGAACAACTGGTGTTCGAGATCAACCAGGATGCAACCACCTACCTGGCCAATGGCTTCCTGGCACTGCCCGATGGCAACCCACTGAAAGAAGCCAAAGAACAAAAAACAGACCTGACCAAAACGCGAACCAACGTTTCGGATGATGGAGCCAGAGCAGCAGCAGAAGCAGTAAGCAAAGGAAGAGCCAAACCAAATACTTTCAAGCGAGTTGAGAAAAAAGTTGGCCGAAACGACCCTTGTCCTTGCGGAAGCGGCAAAAAGTACAAGCACTGTCACGGAAAAGATGAATAAAACCCTAATGTCTATATGAATATCGGGCCTTATATCGATTATGCAATGCTCAAGCCTGACAGCTTGCAAAAAGACATCGAGCAACTGGGCAAAAAGGCTATCGAAAAGTCGTTTAAGGCCATCTGTATTCCACCTTATTTCGTGGACTTCGCCAGCAATGCTTTTGCCAACTCTACCTTGAAAATAGCGACCGTAGTCGGATTTCCACTGGGGTATTCTACCACCCCCGTCAAAATCGAGGAAATCAAAAAAGCACTGACCGACGGAGCACACGAGATAGACGCAGTCATCAATATTTGTGCAGTGAAAAGCGGCAACTGGAATTATGTAGCCAATGAAATTGACAGCATGGTGACCGCCTGCCACATGAGAGGCAAAGTCATCAAAATAATCCTGGAAACTCATTTGCTGACAACAGAAGAGCTGAGTCGCCTGGTAGATATCTGCATCACTGCCAAAGCTGACTTTATCAAAACATCCACCGGGTTCCACGGCCATAAAACAAGTCCCGAACTCATCAGTCAGCTAAAGACCATGGTCGGTAACAGCATCAAAATAAAAGCTTCGGGAGGCATCCGAACCCTGAATGACTCACTAAAACTTATAGAGGCCGGAGCCGATCGCATTGGCAGTTCTTCTGCACATACTTTCGTTAAATCTTAAGCCTGATAATCATGAAAAGCTTTATTCCCTGGACCTTGATTTTTGTGTTGGCAAGCTTCTACCCGGCTTTCTCACAGAATACCACTATCAAAGAAGATCCTATGATCACCCGAATGATGGAAAAGTTCATAGAGAACAATAAGTCCAGAACCAGCATCGAGGGATGGCGCCTGCAAATTCTGGCAACCACCGACCGGGAAAAGCTGGAACAGGTCATGGAAACTTTCAATTACCTCTACCCCAATATCCCAACCAACTGGGTACACAACAGGCCTTACTACAAATTAAGAGCCGGTGCTTTTTTGACCAAATTGGAAGCACTGCGCCTGAAATACCTGCTGCAAACAGAATACCCGGGGTCTTATCCCGTTAAAGATCAGGATATAAAACCCGCTGAGTTGATGAAATAGTGCTTCCGGAATATACCTTTCGCGGAAAATGCACGCCAAACAACAAACATGGCAAGCCCGAGAAATTCAAGATCCAGAAATATCGACATCGTCACCTTCTCTGTCTTTCTGGCCCTGGTCGCCATAGGATGGCTCATGGTATATGCTGTCAACTACGACGAAGCAGCTGATCCTGCCTTTACTTCTTTTTTGAGTTCTGCAACAGGAAAACAAACCATCTGGACCGCCATTTCTCTTGTCGTATTTGTAGTAATACAACTCATAGACTGGCGCTTCTGGCAAACCTTCGCCTACCTGATCTACGGTCTGGGAATAGCCATGCTCCTCGCGGTATTGGTCTTTGGTGTAACCATCAATGGAGCTAATTCCTGGCTTTCCATTGGCGGCTTTACCATCCAACCCTCGGAATTTGCCAAATTCGGAACAGCACTGGCCCTGGCAGCCTTTCTCAACCATTATGGTACCAACTTAAAAAATCTAAATTCTCAACTCAGTGCAGTAGCACTTTTCATCGCACCTGTCCTACTCATCCTCCTGCAACCGGATGCCGGATCTGCGTTGGTATTCTTTTCCTTTCTCATTTTGCTGTACCGGGAAGGTCTGCCGGGCAACTACTATATCCTGGGCATAAGCATTTTATTGCTGCTGCTGCTGGGTTTCCTTCTCCCCCTTTCTACGGTTATTCTGGGGCTGGAGCTTCTTTTCATCCTGCTTCTGTCATTTTACATGCCTCAGCGCAACATCTACGTCATCTCCGCCATCGTATATGCGGCAATTATGACCTCCATGGCAACACAAGGCCTCACTTTATACTTGCTGATACCTACTACCTTGATTTTGCTGGTAATCCTCTATCGCCTGCAAAGCAATCCTCATTTTAAGTTCAGTTCTCTGGTGTTTTCGGTACTTATATTAGGTAGTTCGATCGCTTTTGCTTCCAACTACGCATTCAACAACATCCTCAAGCCACACCAGCAAGACAGGATAAATGTATGGCTGCGGCCTCACCTGAGTGACCCCAGAGGTTCTCTCTACAATGTGTTGCAGTCCAAACTGGCAATCAGTTCCGGCGGACTCGAAGGAAAAGGGTTTTTAAAAGGAACCATGACCAAACTCAACTATGTACCTGAGCAATCCACCGATTTTATTTTTTGTACAGTGGGCGAAGAACATGGTTTTGTCGGAAGTTTAAGCATCATCTCGCTATTTCTGGTACTGCTCATTCGCTTGTCACTTTTAGCCGAAAGGCAAAAATCCAACTTCTCCAGACAGTACATATACGGCATAGCCGGCATCCTCTTTATCCATTTCTTTATCAATATTGGCATGACCATGGGGCTCATGCCGATTATTGGCATACCTTTGCCCTTTATAAGCCGGGGAGGCTCCGCCTTACTTGGATTCACCATCATGATGGCTGTTGTACTCAAGCTCGATAGCCACCGGTATCAAATTTAATGCGAAGGCCGTGTTGACATTCAAGATAGAAAAATCAGATTCGGATAGCCAAGCCAGAGCAGGAACCATCCGTACTTCCAGAGGAGACATACAGACCCCTATTTTCATGCCTGTAGGCACGCTGGGCTCTGTCAAAGCTGTACACCAATATGAATTGGAAGAACAAGTCAAAGCCCAAATAATACTGGGCAACACCTACCACTTGTTTTTAAGGCCAGGACTCGATGTTATCAGTCAGGCAGGAGGTCTGCATAAGTTCATCAACTGGAAGAAACCCATGTTGACCGACAGTGGGGGCTATCAGGTGTATTCGCTGGGAGACATGCGAAAGATCACCGAAGAAGGTGTGAGCTTTCGTTCTCATATCGACGGATCAAAGCATTTTTTTACTCCCGAGCGAGCCATAGACATTCAAAGGGTGATCGGAGCTGACATCATCATGGCATTCGACGAGTGTCCGCCCTATCCCTGTACCTATGATTACGCCAAAAATTCAATGGAACTGACCCATCGCTGGCTGGATCGTTGCTTCACCCATTTCCGCGGACAGGAGCCGCTCTATGGTCACCAGCAGTCTCTGTTTCCCATTGTACAAGGGAGTACCTTTCGCGATTTGCGCCGCATTTCTGCGGAAACCATTGCCTCCTTCGATGCTCCGGGCAATGCGATTGGCGGATTATCCGTGGGTGAACCTGCAGAATCTATGTACGAAACTACTGAATTGGTTTGTGCTATACTCCCGAAAGAAAAACCCCGCTACCTGATGGGCGTTGGCACACCGGCCAACCTGCTGGAAGCCATAGCCCTGGGAATAGATATGTTTGACTGTGTCCTCCCAACCAGAAACGCCCGCCACGGGCTTCTGTACACGGCAGAGGGAATCATCAACATCAAAAATGCCAAATGGAAAGGCGATTTCAGTCCTATTGACCCAACTGTTCCAAGCCTTGCCAGCAACTACTACTCCAAGGCTTATTTGAGGCATCTGGTTCATTCAGGTGAAATGCTGGGCGCACAAATCGCAAGCCTTCACAACCTCAGTTTTTTTCTGTGGCTGGTAGGTGAAGCCAGAAACAGAATTCTTGCAGGAGATTTTGCGGAGTGGAAAAAACGGATGGTGCAGTCTGTACAAAACCGGCTGTAAAAGCAACAAACCTATAGATAGATGCTGAAAAAACTCGACAGATATATCATTGGTAAGTTTCTCAACACCTTTTTCTTTACCGTGCTCATCTTTTCTATGATCTCGGTAATCATAGATTTTAGTGAAAACGTCGAGCGCTTCATCGAAAGTCCTATCAGTGCCCAGCAGGTAGCACTGGGCTACTACCCCAACTTTGTACTCTTCATCACTGGATTGCTCTGGCCCCTTTTTACCTTGATAGCTGTCATATTTTTCACCTCTCGAATGGCCTATAACTCAGAGATTATATCCATCTTCAACGCCGGAGTAAGCTTCCGCAGGTTTCTCAGACCTTATCTTTTGGCAGCAGGCTTGCTAACCCTGATGCACCTTATTGGCAACCACTTCATCATACCAAGAGGCAATAAAATAAGACTGGATCTCGAACATACCTACATCCATACCAATCAGGACAAAGGAAAAAAAACCAATGTGCACTTGTTTATTGCAGAAGATACCAAGGTCTTCGTCAACGAATTTCGAAACAACATAGCCTTTAAGTTTCAACTCGAAGAATTCTCCGGACAAGAACTGGTCAAACTCATCAAAGCTTCCCGAGCAGAATGGCAGGAAGGCAATACCTGGCGATTGTTTAATTACCAGATCCGAACCTTTGACGGAAATCAGGAAAGTCTGGTCATAGAAGATGCTACCCACATGGACATGGAGTTCAACCTGCACCCGGAGGACTTTGTGGATTACAAGAACCAACAGATGATGATGACGACCCCCCAGCTCATCAAATACATCCGGCTATTACAATCCAGAGGCGCAGGCAATACCAAAAAATACCAGATCGAACGATACAGGCGTACCGCCGAAGCCTTTACCATCTTTATCCTCACCATTATCGGCGTGGCTCTCGCTTCGCGAAAAGTCAGGGGAGGGGTGGGATTACACCTCGCCATAGGCATAGGCATAGGCGCCCTATTTATCTTCTTTTCCCGGTTTGCTATGGTCTTTGCAACCGGCGACAGCATCCCCGCACTTCTGGGAATCTGGCTGCCCAACCTCTTATTTGGGAGCATAGCTGCTTACCTCATATCAAAGGCCCAACAATAGGCCTTCTATCCTTCACAAAGAGGGGAAAATCTAAGCCTATTTCCTGCAAAAACTTCTCTTTTGTTCAATGTGTAAGACCTACACTTCTGTTTTTCTTCCACAAAAAGCCTATTTTTCATTTTTTTTTGAAAATTAAAAAATTCAAGATTTTACATAAAAAAATTTTAAAGCTCTGTTTTTCAGCATTTTAATTTTTTATGAAAAAAATATTCTGTTTTTAATTTCAGAACAGGTTTCCTTTTTTTGGAATTTGTTTAACTATTACTTATTTTTGATTAAACAAAAGAAAGAACAGTTAAACAAAACAAAGCCCTATGTCTAACCTGGAATTCCAACAACAATTCGAATCAATTTCGACCCTCCTTTATTCCTTTGCCTACAACCTCACAAAGAATGCAGAAGATGCCAAGGACTTATTTCAGGAAACAGCATACCGCTCAATGACAAACCAGGATAAGTTCAATCCCGGCACCAATTTTAAAGCCTGGCACTTCACCATCATGAAGAACATCTTCATCAACAACTACCGGAAGAAGGCCAAAGCCAATACCATAATGGATTCTACCGAGAATCTTTATTACCTCAACTCCGGCACGGGAGGCATTGCTAACGAAGGAGATTCCAATATCATGATGAAAGAACTCAACTCTATGGTTGAAAAACTGGATGACAGCATCAAGGTTCCATTCCTGATGCACTACCAGGGTTACAAGTACCAGGAAATTGCAGAATACCTCGACCTGCCACTTGGTACTGTAAAAAGCAGAATTTTCTTCGCGCGCAAAGAGTTGAAAGATGCCATCATGGCACATTACAAGGCTCCTGTCAGATCCAGCAACTGATTCTGTTCAGATCCTTTTGTTTAATGTTCCAAAAAATGGCGATAACTTACTACCTTATCGCCATTTTTCATTCCCATGGTATCTAAAGACATCAAATCCTTCTTCGTTCAAAGGCTCAATGACTGGGCAGCGGCAAACAAGCGGCCCCTTCCCTGGAAAAATGAGCCTGACCCCTACCTAATATGGCTTTCAGAGATTATCCTCCAGCAGACCCGGGTAGCACAGGGGATGCCTTACTACGAAGCATTCAAGGCACACTTCCCAAATGTACAAGTACTGGCAGCGGCACCCGAAGACGAAATCATGCGTCTCTGGCAGGGGCTGGGATACTATTCCCGAGCCAGAAACCTGCACCAGACCGCCAAAACCATTGCCATACAATACCAGGGAAAGTTTCCGGATACCTACGAAGAAATTCGCGCACTGAAAGGCGTAGGCCCCTATACTGCTGCAGCCATAGCATCTTTTGCCTTTGGTCTGCCTTATGCCGTAGTCGATGGCAATGTATCCAGGGTGCTGTCCCGCTTCCTGGGCATAGACACCCCCATTGACAGTACCATTGGGAAAAAACTGTTTCAGGATCTGGCAGATACCCTCCTTGACCGGAACGACCCCGGAAAATACAACCAGCAGCTGATGGATTTCGGAGCCGTACATTGTACTCCGCAACAACCCCTCTGTCCCCAGTGCCCTTTGCAAAGTGAATGCATCGCCTTTCGGCAAAAAAAAACCGCGCAACTACCAGTCAAAAACAAGAAAATTACCAAAACCAAACGCTACTTCCACTACCTGGTACCCAAATTTGACAGCCAAACACTCATTCGAAAAAGAACCCAACAAGATATCTGGAAACATCTGTATGAGTTTCCTCTCATAGAAACGGAACAAGCAAACCTTGACATTCATGACCTTCTTGCCCAAAATCATACCACACTGGATTGGTGGAAACCAGAACAATTAATTGAAATCAGACAAACAGGCCCTCACAAACAACAACTTACCCATCAGACCATTATCGCTACATTTTGGGAACTTGAACTGCAGCAAATCGAACAAAACCAACTCCCAGATCAATTTGTTTGTATTAATTGGAAAAACTTGGATAAATTCGCATTCCCAAGAATAATTGATTGGTATTTAAAAGATAATTCGTTAAATTTATTTAGTCAAGTACAGCAAAATTAGGCTGTTCGTTCAATTGAACTTAATCGGCTTTTACATCCCTGAATCCATATATAGCTGTAAAAGATTCCGACAAAAAAATCCAACCCTGAAATGGTCAATCGAGTCATACTGATAGGAAATCTAGGCAAAGATCCGGAATTCAAAATGCTGGACAATGGTTCTGCCCTGGCAAGGATTTCAATCGCTACCAATGAAAGCTACAAAGATAAAAGTGGAGAATGGCAAGACCTCACAGAATGGCATGATATTGTCACCTGGAGAAACCTGGCTGAACGTGCACAGGCAACCTTGAAAAAAGGCATGACCATCTATCTGGAAGGAAAATTATCAACCCGCTCCTGGCAGGATCAGGATGGCAATACCAGAAGAACAACAGAAGTTGTTGCCAATTATTTCCGGGTTATTGACCGAAAACCAGCTGCCGAAAATACACAGCCACCCATACAAAAAACCAATACCTCCAATATTCCCGAAGACTTCGACGGAAGCGATTCCACAGGAGGAATGGACTCAAATGTATCGGGCACTCCGACTGCAGATGATGATTTACCCTTTTAATCCTCATAAAAGATTGTATCACTAACCCCTGTTTTCCTTGGAACCTGAATCGGAAAGTTTATCCTTACTAGTCGTAGAATTTCCCCTACTGCTTGCGGCATTCCCATCCAGCGAAACCCTTTTGGGATTACTGTCGATTGCGCTGCTCCTTCTTTTCTCCGGCCTGATATCAGGCTCTGAAGTAGCCTTCTTTTCTCTTACCGCCAATGACTTGAATGCCCTCAAAAATGAACCCGGAAAAAACAACCAGCTCATTTTTGACCTTAGTAAAAGACCCCGGCAATTGCTCGCAACCATACTTATCAGCAATAACTTTGTCAACATTGCCATCGTTATTATTTCTGAAATTGTGATCCGCCAGTTGTTTCCGGAAGCCTTCTTCACAGGCCTGGCAAACCAAATAGCACAATGGATTCCCCTGGAGAGTGCTATCCTGGCCAGTGTAGCCAGATTTCTCATTACCGTAATAGGCGTTACCTTCCTGCTTGTATTGTTCGGAGAAGTGGCTCCAAAGATGTACGCCAACCTAAACAATATCCGGCTGATTAAATTGATGGCACAACCCCTCAACATCCTTATGCGGGTGTTCGCGCCGTTCAACAAGGTACTGGTAGGTTTTTCAGATGTGATCGAAAACAGGCTCAACCCCATGTCCAGAAACGGCGGCTTCCCAAGCAAAGCCGAAATTGGAGAAGCCATTGACCTGACCGTCAGCAAGGAACACAATACCAAACAGGAAATAGACATCCTCAAGCGCATCATTAAGTTCAGCGATGTATCAGTCACACAAATCATGCGCTCCAGAGTGGACATCGTTGCCGTAGATCTTCGCAGCGACTTCAAAACCCTGGTCGATCTTATCCGGGAATCAGGCTATTCCAGAATCCCCGTCTATGAAAACGACTTCGATAATGTCACAGGAATTTTCTATGCAAAAGACCTCCTGGGACACCTTTCGGAAGGAGAACAATTTGAATGGCAGGAACTGATTCGCACCAATGTACTCTATGTCCCGGAATCCAAAAAAATTGATGACCTGCTCAACGAATTCAAAACCCAAAAGCTCCACATGGCCATCGTTGTGGATGAATATGGAGGCACTTCCGGATTGGTCACCCTGGAAGACATTCTGGAGGAAGTCATTGGTGAAATCAAAGATGAATTTGACGACGAAATAGAACTGGAGTACAAAAAACTGGACGATTACAATTTCATCTTCGACGGAAAAACCCTCCTCAATGACGTATGCAAGGTACTGAACATAGACTCTGAAACGTTTGACGAGATAAGGGGAGAAGCGGATTCACTGGCAGGGCTGATCCTCGAACTTCAAGGCTCTTTTCCAAAACAGGGTGCAGAAGTGTTTTTCAAACAGTTCAAATTCAAAATGATCGCCGTAGGCAACAGACGAATCGAAAAAATAAAACTCACCCTCACTTCCCCCGAATAAAACCGGTCCAACTACCCATGAAATACCTTTTGAACCTTAGCAGTCTCTTCTGTGGCTTTTCTCTTTTCCTGCTTTCAACAGCCTGTGAACAAGAAATGCCTCTACCCAAACCCAGAGCTTATCCCAAGGTAAATTATCCGGAGAAAGCCTACCGTAGTTTTGACGAGGATTATTGCAATTTCACCTTCAAATATCCCACTTATACCAACATCGTACAGGATACCAACTTCTTCGATGAAATGCCTGCCCATCCCTGCTGGTTTGATATCTACTATCCGGATTTCGATAGCAGGATTTATTGCAGCTACCTTCCCATCACTCCCGAAAAAGACCTGGAAACGTTGAAATCAGATGCGTTCGAACTAGCTGACTGGCACAATAAAAAGGCAAATTATATTGAAGAAAGGCAGATAGACAAAGGGGAGGTACAAGGCTTCATATTCGATATTGAAGGTCCCGTAGCATCGCCTTTTCAATTCTATCTTACGGATGGCAACAAACATTTTTTCCGGGGATCCCTATATTTCAATACGCAAGTCAATCCCGATTCGCTTGCTCCTATCTATGATTTTATCAAAGAAGACATTGTTGAACTCATCAATACCTTCGAGTGGAACTGATTTACGGCTCTGCTTTTTCGGCAGAGCCGTAAATCATCTTCATTAATCCTCAGAGCCCTCATCCGTTGTATCGTCGTCTCCATCCTCTGATTTGGATCGGAGAGAAGAAGGCTTGCCGGTGATCTTTTCCTTGATTTTCTTTTCAATTTCCAGCGCAACTTCAGGATTGTCCTGCAAAAATTGCTTGGCAGCTTCGCGCCCCTGTGCGATCTTGGCGCTGTTGTAGCTGTACCAGGCACCGCTTTTCTGGATGATATCGTTGTCAGCTCCCAGGTCAATGATTTCACCTACTTTTGAGATACCCTCTCCAAACATGATATCAAAAGTAGCTACGCGGAATGGGGGCGCCAGCTTGTTTTTTACCACCTTAACCTTGACATGGTTACCCACTACGTTGCCTTCTTTATCCTTCAACGCTGAGCCTGTTTTGCGAATATCCAGACGCATGGAAGCATAGAACTTCAAAGCATTACCCCCTGTGGTTGTTTCAGGATTTCCGAACATGACCCCGATCTTCTCGCGCAACTGGTTGATGAAAATACAGCAGCAGCCCGTACGTCCGATGGAAGCGGTCAATTTACGCATGGCCTGTGACATCAGCCTTGCCTGAAGACCCATTTTCGAATCTCCCATTTCCCCTTCAATTTCACTTCGGGGAACCAAAGCCGCTACCGAGTCAATGACAATGATATCAATGGCACCGGATCTGATCAGATTTTCGGCAATTTCAAGTGCCTGCTCCCCATTATCCGGCTGAGAAATCAAAAGATTTTCTGTATCTACCCCAAGTGCCTCAGCGTAGAAGCGGTCAAAAGCATGTTCCGCATCGATAAAAGCTGCTATTCCTCCATTCTTTTGGCACTCTGCAATCGCATGAATAGCCAGCGTAGTTTTACCCGAAGATTCCGGGCCATATATTTCAACAATCCGGCCTCTGGGAAAGCCATTGATGCCAAGTGCTATGTCCAGCCCTAAAGATCCTGAAGGGATGGTATCTACATCCACCACAGGACGGTCTCCCAGCCTCATGACCGTACCTTTCCCGTAGGCTTTTTCGATGCGATCTACTACCGCATTGATTGCTTTTAATTTTGATTCTTTATCTGTTGACATGAGAAGAACTTTACAAGTGATTCAATACTTTTTGTTTCTAATTACAAACAAAAATAAATTTTTTGTTTGTAATTCACAAATAATTCTTCTTAAAGGTACGCATTGAAATGTTTTTTTGCTGCCGGATGGCGCTGTTTGGCAGGTTTTGGCAAAAAAATAAAACAGAAAGCCCCTTGGTTCCGGATTTGGAACCAAGGGGCTTTGCCGTCGGGTAGTTACTTGTTTGTCGTCACACTTTTTCTTTCACAGCAGTTTCTTTGCTGTAAGCCAGAATTTTTCGGATGGCAGAACCAGAAACATTTCGGCCCTCACCTGACAACAATCGTTTGGTTTGCTTCAGATCCCGATAACTTTTTACGGCAGCTGATTCAGATGCAAAAAGCGTTTGCAGCCGCAAGCTTTCCCCCCGGGACACTTCTCTGTAAAGCAATTTGATTAAAAGGTTTTGTGTAAAGGTGTACTCCATAGACAAGTTTTGTGTAGTTAGCTATCTTAAATTTACCGCTTGAATAACCCCAAAAAATAATAATTTATTGTACGTCACCGGAATATTTGAATCCAAATCCGGCCTAATCTTCAAAAGATTCGTCCTGCAAACGGGCGGGATGCCAAAATTTTTCTTCAAAATCAAGCACGCAGTTGTCTTCTACCATTACTCCCTCTGCCTCCAGCAGTTGTTGCATGAGTGCCGGATCGGAAAAGTGATTGCGGCCGCTGAGTTCTCCTTTTCTGTTGACAACCCTGTGAGCCGGCACACCTTCCTGTCCAATGGATCGATTGAGTGCCCATCCTACCATCCGGGCCGAACCCAGTGCCAGGTAATCTGCAATGGCACCATAGGTACTTACCCTCCCCTCAGGGATACAGCGCGTAACATCGTACACAAGTTCGTAGTAATGGGGCCCTTTCACAATTTTTTTGGCTTTTAGATCTTTGTCTGCCATAAAAGATAGGTACTTTTACCCGTATAATTTTATTTTCCTGACTTTATCTGCCAGCCCCATGCAAAAACCAGAAATCATTGCCGGAGAAATTCAAAACCTTACCGACGCTCGCTATTTTGCCGCAAGAGAAGTAAGTTACCTGAGCTTCCGCTTCGACGACCATTTCGGCGCCCAGCAAGCAGCGGCTATCCGCGAATGGGTTGATGGGGTACAAATGATGGGAGCCTTTGATTTCCAAAGTGCAACCGAGATACATGAAATAGCAACTTTCGCCGGCCTCCATGCCATAGAAACAGGCATGTTTTTTGACCCGGAAGAGGCAAGCCGACTGGCACAGGATTTCCAACTGTTCCGGCGAATGATCGTGGAACACAACAGCGATGCCGATGAGCTGCGCGACAACATCCACGCTACCACGCACCTGTACCGTGGTTTTATCCTGGATTTCAGAAAAAATAACCTCAATTTTGCTCACCTTGAGGCAGGTAATAGCCTGAACCTGGATTTTTTGGCAGCCCTGGCTGCCGAAGCCCCTATCTTCCTGTCAATCGACATTCAACCCGGGGAAATCAACACCTTGTTGCAGCGAATTGAGCCCCGGGGCCTTGAACTCATAGGAGGTGCAGAAGAAAAAACAGGCTTCAAATCCTTCGATGAACTTGACCTCCTCCTTGATCACCTGGAAGAATTATTTGATTAGTAGGCAAATCAATCCTTCATCAGATAGCGAATCAGCACCGGTATCAACAACAAATCACTGACCACCGCACTGAACAGGGTCACACTGATCAGCGTCCCGACAATCACACTTGGGGGATGTATAGAGAACAACATGATCAAAAACCCAAAAAACAAGATGATGGTGGTCAGACAGATCGCTTTACCGGTTTCCTGAAAAGTGACGGACAATGCCTCTTCTACTCCTGCACCTCTGGATCTTACCAACTTGAATTTACTCAGGAAGTGGATGGTATCATCTACTGCTATGCCGAATATTACAGCAAAAACAATGGCAATGCCCGCTTCCAGTTCTATCCCCAGGTAACCCAGCATGGCTCCGGCCATTAGCAGGGGTACAAGGTTGGGCACCAATGAAATGATAATCATGTTGAGATTGCGAAACAGCAATGCCATGAGGATACTCACAATTGCCACAGCCAAGCCAAGCCCGTTGATCAGATCCTGGCGCACATATACCGAATTTTTATCGATAATGGTCCCTGTACCTGTACGCCTGAAACTAACCATGCTGGTATCCGTATTGGCTATAATCCAATTGTCTATTTCTTGCCCCAGCCACTTGATTGAATCTGCCCCAATGTCTTTGAGTCGGGTAGAAATCCTGGCCTTCGTAGTATCGCGACTGACGAGTACGTTGACATCGGCCTGAGGTACCCGCGCAGCCATGCGCCCGTATTGCTCGAACTGATCCTCCGTCGCCGGAAAATCACTGCTGTCATTGCCGAAAAGTTCGTGAATAGAGCGATAGACTGTAGAAATTGAGCCCAGCACCTGTATTGAGGGAATGCTCTGCAAATACCGCTCAACCTTATCTATTTCCTTCACAACGGCAAAATCTGTAGCCAGGTAGCCATTTTTGGCTGTTACAGCCATTTCCATGGGTCGGAAACCTGCCATTTCTTCTTCGAAGAAATAAAAATCCTCAGTTATCTTTTTGCCGCGAGGCAGATTGCCACCAATGTCATAATCTGTAGAAATCAAGGAAATGCCCAAAAAGCACAACAACACAAATCCCAAGGCTCCCCAACTGATCTGCCTGGATTGATTCAAGGTAAACCGATATGTCCGGGCCATCAAGTCCTCCCAAAAACGATGGGCAGCTCCCAGTTTGATCAACTTCTCTTTGGGGAAAAGTGTAAGCACTGCGGTTGTAAATCCAATAACCGCCACATACGCCGCCAGTACTCCGACCGCCGCATTGACCCCAAAATCGCGGATAGGTGCAATGCGACTGGTAAACAAGGAAGCAAAGCCAACAGCTGTAGTCAATGAGGTCAGCAAAGTTGCCAGGCCTATCTCCCGGATGGTCACTTTGATTGCCTTGACCCGATCATGCCCCTTGCGCAATTCGTCTATGTACTTTGACATGATGTGAATGACATCCGAAGTACCTACGATGATCATCAGCACCGGATAGAGGGCTGCCATGGCACTGAACTCCCGCTCCGTATAGCCCATAAAACCCAGAAAAAGCAAAATACCCATGCCTATTGATGCAATGGCCACACCGATGCCCCAAAACCTTCGAAAGATCAAAAACATCACCAGCGTAACCAATACCCCTGATACAATAGCCGAGAAAATGATTTCCCGCTTTTGCATGGCTACCAATTCTTTTTGGAAATAAGGCCTCCCCAACATGTGCCACTCTTCGAAGCCATAGGTTTCGAGCTTGGGTTCAAGCACCTCCATCAGTTCAGTAGCCTGATCCAGATCAATGCTGTTGACGAGCTTCAGAAAAACGACCAGGCTTTTCGCATCGCTATCGATCAGTACATTGACAAAGCGGTTGTCTGCGAGAATCCTTGCCCTGTCGGAGGCGTATTTATCTGCTTGGTTGATGTGAATCAGAGGTCTGCCAATTACCCCGAAAGGCGTACGGACAGGATAGGTAACCTTTGTGAGAGATTGCACTGCAACCACATGCGGTAGATCCCTCGCCTGCAGCGAAAATTCGTGTACTTTCTCCAGAAATTGTTGTTCAAAAACCCCGGAATCGCGCTTGATGGCGATCATCAGGAAATTATCATCTGTCTCGAAAGACTGGATAAAGTCCTGGAAAAAAGCCAAATCTTCGTCCCCCTCCGGGAAAAACTGTTCGAAATCAAAGGAAAACTTCAAAGCGGGAATCTGAACAGCGCCATAAATTCCCAGCGCCAAAAACAGGGAAAAAGAAAGGATGCGGCTTATCTTTAGCATGTAGATGGTTTTGCAGCGATCATTTAATTGCCTTTACCTCTCCCAAACCGATATCTACGCATATTGTTTATACAAAACCCAGGATTAGCTCCTCAAATATGTTAGCATCAAAGTACCAGGAAGGATTGTTTGAAGCAGGTTGTGACGAAGCCGGAAGAGGCTGCCTGGCAGGATCTGTTTATGCTGCTGCCGTCATCCTTCCTCCCGAATTTGACCACCCACTGCTCAATGACTCCAAAAAATTGTCTGCCACACAGCGCAACATGCTCCGGACGATCATCGAGAAAGAAGCTGTTTCATGGGCTGTTGCTGCCATAGATCCTACAGAAATAGACGAGATTAATATCTTGAATGCTTCCATCAAGGCCATGCACCTGGCAGTTGATCAGCTTTCGCCCAAACCGGAATTGCTGCTAATCGACGGCAACCGCTTCAAACCTTACCTTGGCATCCCTCATGTATGCATCATTAAGGGCGATGCGAAGTTCAAGTCCATTGCTGCTGCCTCCATCCTCGCCAAAACCCACCGCGATGAAGAGATGGAAGCACGGGCACTTGAATTTCCACATTATGATTGGGCGCAAAACAAGGGCTATCCCACCAAAAAGCACCGTTCAGCTATTCAGGAGCACGGGCTAAGCCCCTACCATCGCCTATCATTCAAATTTACAGTCAACGATTTATAACTTACTCATCGCTGCTGCCTGCAGCCAGGTATTCACTGTACTTTGCAGGATCCTTGAGAAGTTGGACAGCCTCTTTGATTTCAAGGTCATTGCGCAAACCCATTTGAGTTTTGCCTTTTTGGTAATAGTACCTGCCCGCAATTTCCTTTTCAATCTGGCTGGTAATGATTTCCCTGTATGCCAGCAAGCTCGTTTGTTTGGCCTGTGACAACTTGCCGGCCAGTTGTTCCAAATCTGCCAGAATATTGGCCTGATCTGCCGGAACTTTTGCCCGTAGCTTGCGGAGGGCAGCCTCTGCTTCCGTCTCATAGTCAAAACCTCTGCCATCAACAAAGGAAAGGAAGCTGTCAAAATCTTCGAAGTGAAAATCTTCGACTGAGGCAATTTCAGGGTTTTCCAGGACAAAATTGGTGACGAAATCGAAGACAATGTTCTGGCTAATCAATTCCCTGACGAGGGTTTCTTCCGAAAAGGGATCTATCAATACATCGGGCTTGACGCCACCGCCATCCAGTACAGGTCTGCCTCCACGGGTTTTAAATACTGCCCGCTGCTCGTCGGGAATGTTGACTGGTTCGCCATTGGCATATTTTACACTTTGAATACAGCGGCCACTGGGGATGTAGTACTTGGCAGTAGTGATTTTCACACGAGAGTTGTAACCTATATCCATGGTATTTTGTACCAGTCCCTTGCCATAAGATCTTTGGCCCATCAATACTCCCCGATCGTAATCCTGAATAACTCCGCTCACAATCTCTGAAGCTGAAGCCGATCGCTTGTTGATCAGTACTACCAATGGAATGTCTTCATCTACGGAAGGACTTTGGGTATGGTAACTCCGATCCCACTCAGCCACTTTGCCGCGGGTAGTGGCAACCAGTTCTCCCTGGGGAATAAAAACATTGCATACATTGACTGCTTCGTGCAGCAGTCCCCCGCCATTGTCGCGAATATCCAGAATTACCCCCTTCAAATCGGGATCCTGTGTTTTGAGGTCTTTCAAGGCCCGCGAAACATTGCGGCCGGCATCATTGGTGAAGATGGTCAAGTTGATATATCCAATATGGTCAGCAACCATGCCGTGATAAGGCACATTGGGTACATTGACCGATCCGCGAGTCAGTTT
>JALQTV010000006.1:25355-34092 GCA_023268675.1 Saprospiraceae bacterium
TGACCACCCTGGGGTCAGCTTCTCCGGGTCTTTCCACAGTGATGTCAACATCGGTACTGGCTACCCCAGCCAACATACTGTTGACATCCTCCACACTTCTTTTTTTAGCATCCATGCCATTGATGGCGATGATTTTGTCGCCTACCTTCAAACCCGCTTTATCGCCGGGCTGGTCTTTATACAATTCCGTAATCACCACATAATCGCCCATTCGCTGACTCACCGCACCCACACCGTTGTAATTGCCTTCGGAATAAAGGCGATAGCCCTGAATATCGGATTCAGACATGTAATTGGTATAAGGATCCAGAGAACCTACCATGGCATCTATACCTGTTTTCATCAATTTACCCGGATCCAGGTCATCCACATAAAACGTATTGACCTCCTTATAGAGATTGGTGAAAATTTCGATGTTCTTTATGATCTCGAAGTACTTGTTGCCTGAAGGCGAGAGGGTCGCAGAGATTCCCAGAGCAAGTATCGCAAACAAAGAGGCTATTTTCAGGGATTTTTTCATTTTCATAAACTGAGCTTGATCAATAATCTTCGAAACAATTAAAAATAACACTTAATCGGTATAAAGTACAAACCCACTGCTTCAGGATCCGGCGAGGAAGCGCATGCTGGCATCAAAGAACAAATCCGGTGCTTCTGCATGTACCCAGTGGCCTGCGCCTTCGATGGTAAACAAGTTGGCGTTGGGATAATAATCCTGTATCAGCGACCAGTCATCGTCGAGAATATAGGGAGAGCGGCTTCCCCTGATAAACAACGCAGGTGCCTCGAAAGCCTCCCTTACAGAAATGGGTGCCAAAATATGGCCATAGTATTTGTAAATCACTGGCAAATTCATTTTCCACTCAAAACCTCCGGACTTGCTGCGCGTCAGATTTTTCATCAAAAACTGCCGGATAGACAAATCCTCTATCCGGGGTTCCAATAGGGCTTCTGCCTCCTGTCTGCTTTGTATCGCTCCCAGATCCAGAGAAAACAGCGCATCGAAGATAGGTTCGTGCAAGCCGGGATAAGCCTTGGGCGCTATGTCCACCACGATCATCTTGCTGATCATATCCGGATAATCTGCCGAAAACTGCATCACCGTCTTTCCTCCCATGGAATGGCCGATCAGATGAGCATTGTAAATCCACTGACTCTCCATGAAAGCCTTCAGGTCCTCGGCCAGGGCAGGATAATCCATGGTATCCAGGTGTGGAGACCTGCCGTGATTGCGCTGATCCACCACATACACCGTATAATGATCAGCAAACCTCCTGGCCAACGTCTGCCAGTTGTCCAGAGTGCCAAACAAACCGTGCAGGATGATCAGGGGTTCTCCGCTACCGAAACTTTTAAAATTCAAATTCATCTTGTAAAATTTCCTTCTCTCATTATAACAAAAACATTTTGCCGTGGTTGCATCGGCTTTCCTTGCGGCAATTTTATTACCTTGTTAATCCGAAATTAACACACCGCTATGACAAATTTATTCATAGATCCGGACATTAGAAAAGCTCATACCCTTCCGGGAGCCTTTTATCGGGACAAGGAATGGTTTGACAGAAGTACAGACCACATATTTCGCCGATTCTGGCACTATGTGGCGGATCGGGATGTTATCGCTGAACCCCAATCGCTTCACCCCTTTACGTTATTGCCCGGAGTGCTTGACGAGCCCCTGGTACTAAGTCGCGACAAAGCAGGACATGCCTATTGCCTCTCGAATGTGTGTACCCACAGAGGTAAGGTTTTGGTAGAGGCCTCCGGCCAAAAAAAGATGATTTCCTGTAACTACCATGGACGGTGTTTCAATCTGGACGGCACTTTCCGCAGCATGCCGGAATTCAAAACCGTAGAAAATTTTCCTTCTGCCAAAGACAACCTCGCACAGCTGGCCATGCAAGAACTCATGGGCATGTATTTTGTCAGCCCGGATCCTCTTCAACCCTTCGAAGATATGCTGGCACCGATGATGGAACGAATAGGGTGGATGCCCTTTGACAAACTCCGTTTTGATGCAGCTTCCTCGCGGGACTTTTTCGTCGAATCCAACTGGGCTCTGTATTGCGACAATTACCTCGAAGGATTTCACATTCCCTTTGTACACCCTGCACTCAACCAGGCGATTGAATTTGAACGCTACGAATACCATTTGTTTCCTTATGTCAACCTGCAAGTAGGAGTGGCAAAAGAGGGAGAACCTGCTTTTGACATTCCCGAAGGCTATCCCGACCATGGCAGAGCTATTTATGCCTATTACTTTTGGGTTTTCCCCAACCTGATGTTCAATTTTTATCCCTGGGGCTTGTCACTCAACATCGTAGAACCCATCAATCATAAGCAGACAATGGTGCGCTTCCGCAGCTATGTTTATGAAGATACGGTACACCAACGGGAGAAAAACAGCATAGACGAGACAGAACTCGAAGACGAAGCGGTGGTAGAAAGTGTACAACTGGGCATTCAGTCTCGTTTTTACGAACACGGACGCTACGCTCCCGATATGGAGGTAGCAGTACATCACTTTCACCGTCTGCTGGCACTGCATTTGTAACCGATGGACCTTTCAACAACCTGACCAAATTGACTTATGAAACCAAACTTCAGTACCTTCATGCTCCGCCTGTTTGGCTGGAAAATTACAGGAACCCTTCCTGCCGTGCCACAATACATCGTCATTGTAGTTCCCCACACTTCCTGGGTGGATTTTCCGATTGGACTGCTCACGCGTGCTTCCTTGGAGCAAAATATTCGTTTTGCCGGTAAAAACTCCCTGTTCAAGCCTCCTTTTGGATGGATTTTTCGCATGTTGGGAGGATACCCGGTAGATCGCTCCAAACGCAACAACCTGGTAGATGCCATCGTCGATATTTTCCAAAAAGAAGCAGATTTTAAACTTGCCATAGCACCGGAGGGAACCCGCAAGCGGGTCAGTGAATTAAAAACAGGCTTTTACTACATCGCTAAAGGAGCGGGAGTGCCCATCATACTCTGCAAATTTGACTACGAACACAAAGAAGTGAATTTCAGCGCCCCTTTCCACCCCACCGACGACAAAGACGCTGATTTTGAATTTATTTACCAACACTTCAGGGGGGTAAAGGGCAAAATACCTGAATACAGTTTCCACTAAAACCCGGAGCAATGAAAATCAAAACAGTAATATTTTCATGCTTCCTGGGGCTGACAGCCCTGGTGAACCTGCAAAATTCCAACGGAGCAGCAGCTGTTCAGGAGGCCGACCGCACCGGCTCCCCACTGAGTTCTGCAAATTGTAGCGCCTGTCACGGCGGTGGCAATTTCAACCCCGTACTCACTGCAACCCTGTTGGACGGGGAAATACCGGCTACTTCCTATACTCCCGGCAAAACCTACACCCTCAGGATTGATATGGCAGCAAACAACAATCCGGCAGCTTACGGTTTTCAGGCTGTTGCCCTCCGGGAGAGCGACAATAGCAATGCGGGCAGCTTCAGCGATGCCCCTACTGGTTTTCGCGTCATCAATTTAAACAACCGCCAATACGCCGAGCACAGTTCGCGGCGCAACAGTCCCGGGTTTGACATCAAATGGACAGCTCCGGCAGCTGGTAGTGGAACGGTTAATTTTTTTGCCGCAGGCATCGCTTCCAATGCCAATAGTGGAATTTCAGGAGACAATGCTGCTGCCCTGGAAAATCCGCTTAGCATAGAAGAAACCATTTCTACTGCCACAAGGGATCACCATACTACCCCAATTTTTGATCTTTTTCCCAATCCCGCCTCCGGCGAAAAAATCTTTTTGCGAATGGAGCGTCCAGCACAAGACATGGTCCTCAGCATTTTTTCAATAGATGGCAAGCGCTTATACAGCACCCGAAAAGCACTATTGCAGGCAGATGAAAAAGTCGGCATCCCGATTGCCGGGTTGGCACCGGGCTTGTATCAGTTAACGCTTCGCTCAGTCAAAGTTCAAGGCAGTCGCTTGTTTGTCATACACTAGGCTCCGAAAAGCGCTACAAAAGAAGCAGGGAATATCCGGGCAGAAGCGCTCGGGTACGCTCAAAATTTCGGGTAAAACCCAGGATAAATCCGCCGCCACCGGCACCGCAAATTTTCAGTTTGAACACATCTCCTGACAATCCTTCCTCCCAGATTGTTTCAAAGCCCTTCGGAACAAGGCCCGGTAAATCCTGCAGCTGAAACGCCGAAATACGGTGAAAAACCGGCATCAAAGCAGGATAATTTTCCTCCAGGGTAAGTTGTATAGCCGCTGCATTGGCAGGCAACAATGTGGATGCCAGCTGCTGCTGAAAAGGTATTTGACGATTTTTTTCGAGGAAATAAGCAATAAAATCTCCTGCTTGTCTCCGGATGCCTGTATCCAGCAAAAAGAAACGGAACTCACTGCCAGAGCCGGGAATGTGCCAGTCCACAGTCCGAATACCCGAAGATCCCAGAAGTGCACTTTGATCGAGGTAACTGATCAGAGGATCGGTTCCGGAACTCGCACCGTGAAAATAGCCTTCCATTTTGCCCAGCAAAGCTTTTAATTCTGCATAGCGACTTTCATCATCCACTCCGATTTTGTCCAATGCAAACGCATCATAGATTGCTGCACAAAGTGCACCGGAACTACCCAAACCGTAGCCTCCCGGAATATCGGAAGCAAAAACCCAATTCTCTTCTATGCTCTTATGAAAGCCATCCAAATCCAGCAATTTGTCCATGCCTTCTGTCTGCAGGTAATTCAGAAAAGGGATGAGTCGCCTGTGGTCACCATCCGCTTGCTGCTCCCAGTGTCCGGAATAAATCGGAAGCGGAGTAGCCAGGGCTTCTGCCCCGTGGATGACAATGTGTTCGCCCCAGAGCAACAATTTGGCGTGGTAGGAAGTAGCGAGCATACCGTATTCGATTAAAATGACCTTTGTACTAACAAAAAAACTTCTGCCACCCCTAAGGGCGACAGAAGTTTAAAGATATTTTTCAGGAAAAATTATCAGGCGTCTTTGCCTTCCTCATCATCCTGAATTTGTTCTTTCAACTGATTGAACACATCCAGATCTCCAAGAGTAGATTTTTCCAGTGTTGACTGCTGTTTTTTAACAGCCTGCTTCACGTCTGTACGTTCTTTTTCCTTCTCCTGTTTCACTTTTTCGTCAGCCTCGCGACGGATATCGTCGAGGTAACGCAGGTGAGAAACCAGGATACGCTTATCATCTCTGTTGAATTCGATCACTTTTACTGTCAGTGCCTCATCCACCTCAGCATAAGATCCATCTTCTTTACGGATGTGCTTGATAGGAGCGAAAGCTTCGAGACCGTAAGGAAGCTGAACGATCGCACCTCTGTCATCCTTGCGGAGGATAGTAGCTTCGTGATAAGAACCAACGGGGAATACCGCTTCGAAGGTATCCCATGGATTCTCTTCGATTTGTTTGTGTCCTAGAGACAATTTGCGATTTTCCTGATCGATTTCCAGGATAACAATGTCTATGTTGTTTCCAACTTTCGTAAACTCAGAAGGATGTGAGAAACGCTTGGTCCAGGAAAGGTCGGAAATGTGAACCATACCGCCTATGCCCTCTTCCAATTCAACGAATACACCGTAGGGAGTAAGGTTTTTGACCTCACCGGTGTGTTTGCTGCCCACAGGGTATTTCGCTTCGATCTCACTCCATGGATCCTTGGAAAGTTGTTTAAGACTAAGAGACATTTTGCGCTCTTCTCTGTCGATGGTAACAACTTTTGCCTCGTATTCCTGGCCAAGTTTGAAGTATTCTCTTGCGTTGATTGGCTGGTTGCTCCAGGTAACTTCTGATACGTGGATCAAGCCTTCTACGCCCGGCAGGATTTCAAGGAATGCACCGTAATCTTCGATGTTGACGATCTTGCCCTTGACAGTAGAACCTTCCTGGATGGAAGCATCCAATACTTCCCAGGGATGTGGTTGCAATTGCTTAAGACCAAGAGAGATTCGCTTTTTATTTTCATCGAAGTCGAGCACCACCACGTTGATTTTTTGGTTGAGTTCAAGCACCTCACCCGGGTGATTGATACGACCCCAAGAAATATCTGTGATGTACAAAAGACCATCCACACCACCCAGGTCAAGGAATGCACCGAAGTCGGTGATATTTTTGACCAAACCTTCGAGTACCTGACCTTTTTCAAGGCTGGCGATAATCGCTTCACGTTGCTCAGCGAGATCACTTTCGATAAGTGCTTTGTGAGAAACAACGGCATTTTTGATGGTTTCATTGATTTTGACCACCTTGAATTCCATTGTCTTACCAACGTATGAATCGTAATCGATGATTGGTTTGATATCGATCTGAGAACCCGGAAGGAATGTCTCCAATCCACCGCAGTCCACGATAAGACCACCTTTGGTTTTGCTGATGACCAAACCTTTGATAACTGTACCGTTTTCGTAAGAATCAACGATGTTTTCCCAGGCCCGCAACAATTTGGCTTTGCGTCTGGAAAGAACCAGCTGTCCCTTGTTGTCTTCCTGCTGCTCAACATAAACTTCCACGTGGTCGCCTACGCTAAGACCCTGCAAATCTCTGAATTCAGAAAGAGAAACAAGACCATCTGATTTGTAATTGATATCCAGTACTACATCACCGCTATTGATAGAGGTAACGCGTCCCTTTACAATTTCATTTTCAATCAGAGAACTTAGTGTAGCATCGTACTGCTCCGTAAGTTGTCCTCTGTCTTGTTCAGAATAAAGGATGTTTCCTTTATCACTGATAGACCAGTCGTAGTCATCGTGGCCACTTCCGGTAACCATCTGCTCTTCGGCGAGAATTTCATCGAGGTCTCCCTCTTCCTCCTCTTCCTCTTCCTCTTCATCTGTAGTTGTCTGATCGTCTTCGTCCTGGTCGTACCCAATGACAACAGAGGAATCAGTCGTTTCGTCTTCATTTGGTGTTACATCACCATCCTGAAGCTCTTCTTCGTTTAGATTTTCATTTTCCAGCATTGAAAGAATGCTTTTAGTGTTAAGAAATATTGTTTCAGAAATGAGGCGCAAATATAGTGATTTCAAGGGAAACCGCAAAGCCCACAGTACATTTTGTCCTGAAAATCACAACACTGGGAACAAAAGCGCGGCATATTTGTAAAAATGGAGTGATCAGACAAAGTAAAATTTGTAAATTGCCTGTTCGCGACGAATTTTTTATTTAATCACTTGGATATTCAAAAAGAAATATGCTATGAACGAGCCTAGACCATGGTTGAGGAATTATCCGAACGGGGTTCCGGCAAACA
Organism: Saprospiraceae bacterium; assembly: GCA_023268675.1. Classification (GTDB taxonomy): domain Bacteria; phylum Bacteroidota; class Bacteroidia; order Chitinophagales; family Saprospiraceae; genus JALQTV01. Next base: position 32,615 of record JALQTV010000006.1, read on the forward strand.
TCAATGTGGAGGCATACGAAACTTTGGTGGATATGATAGATGAGTCATTCCACAAATTTGCCAAAAAACCGGCCTTCGCCTGTATGGGAAAAACCCTGACTTTTCAGCAAGTAGATGTACTGTCTGAACAGTTCGCCGCTTATTTGCAATCAAGGGGTTTGGAACCCGGGGATAAGATAGCCCTGATGATGCCCAACCTCCTGCAGTACCCCATTGCATTATTCGGAGCACTGCGAGCCGGATTGATCATAGTCAACACCAATCCGCTTTACACTCCACGAGAGATGCTCCATCAGTTTAATGACTCAGGAGCCAAAGCCATTGTCATTGCAGAAAACTTTGCATCCAACCTGGAAAAGATAATCAAAGATACGAGTATCAAGACCGTGATTGTGACAAGCCTGGGAGAAATGCTGGGCTTTCCGAAATCGCTGATCGTAAATTTTGTGGTACGATCTGTAAAAAAGATGGTTCCTGCGTACAAACTTCCCAATGCGGTTACTTTTGGTCACGCTTTGTCCGAAGGACGTAAGTTTTCACTCAAACCTCACAAAGGGAATCACGATGATGTAATCATTCTTCAATATACAGGAGGAACTACCGGTGTCTCAAAAGGAGCCATGCTGACCAACCGAAACCTGGTCTCCAATATGTTGCAGATCAAAGCTACCATGGACCCTTTCCTTTCCGAAGGAGAAGAGGTGGTAATTTGTCCGTTGCCACTGTACCATATCTTCGCATTTACGGTCAATTGCCTCGCTATTGTCAACTATGGTGGACTCAGCGTCTTGATCACCAATCCGAGAGACATAGATTCGGTAATCAAGACCCTGAAATCTTATCCTTTCTCTATGATAACCGGCGTAAATACGCTTTTCAATGCTTTGTTGAACCACAAGGATATTTCTACCGTGGACTTCAGCAAACTCAGGGTAACCTGCGGTGGAGGGATGGCTATTCAGCGCCCTGTAGCAGAAAAGTGGCAGGAAGTTACAGGCTGCTTCCTTGCGGAAGCTTTCGGTATGACGGAAGCATCGCCAGGCGTGACTGCCAACCCCTTTGACGGAACGGGCAAATTGAGTTCCATCGGCATCCCTATCCCCTCGACAGATGTTCGTATCGTAGACGAAAATGGCAATGTCCTTGGCCCCAATCAGGCAGGAGAAATCCAGGTCAAAGGCCCACAGGTCATGAAAGGGTACTACAACCGCCCGGAAGCTACTGCAGAAACCATTAAAGATGGTTGGCTTTGTACCGGTGATATCGGTTTGATGGAAGAGGATGGCTTCTTCAAAATCGTTGACAGGAAGAAAGACATGATCCTGGTTTCCGGCTTCAATGTCTACCCGAATGAAATAGAAGAAACCATTGCCGGTCACCCAAAAGTACTGGAAGTAGCTGCGGTCGGCGTTCCCGATGAAAAATCAGGCGAAGTGGTCAAGGTTTTCGTGGTTAAAAAAGACCCTTCTCTCACTGAA
>JALQTV010000070.1 GCA_023268675.1 Saprospiraceae bacterium
CGCATAAGTTGATAGAGAACCAGTGCAATAGATGCCATGCCAACGGCTATTCGAATACGCCTACGACTTGTTTTGGTTGTCACAGCAGTGATTACACCAATGCGAATGATCCTGACCACCAGAGTCTTAATTTTTCTACGACTTGCACGGATTGTCACAGTCAGACGGCGTGGGTTCCTGCGGACTTTGACCATGACCAGTTTTATGTCTTGCAGGGTGCGCACAAGACGATAGAAAACCAATGTACGCGGTGCCATACGAATGGCTATACAAATACTCCGACTACCTGTTTTGGCTGTCACAGTAGTGATTACAACAATGCAAATGATCCCAACCATGCGTCATCGGGCTTTTCGACGAACTGCACGGATTGTCATAGTCAGACAGCGTGGGAGCCATCGACTTTTGACCACGACAGCGACTATTTCCCGATATATCGGGGCAATCACAGAGGCGAGTGGGACAGGTGTACAGATTGCCATACAACGCCGAATAATTTCAGTTTGTTTAGTTGTATAGATTGTCATGAGCACAATAATGCTGCAGAATTAGCACGGGAGCACGATGATGTCAGTGGATATGTATTCCAAAGTACGGCTTGTTATGCCTGTCATCCGAGAGGAGACAGTTAGAATTGGTTTAGGGAGTATAGAAAGGAGAGTGGAGTTTTATCCCAGAGTTTGAATCCCAGGACACAGTTTACAGAGGCAAGATTTGAATTGAATGAATTAAAAAGGTTGAACAATGAAATTCTTGGATAAAAAATGGGGCAATGCCGAATGTTTCTCGGCATTGCCCCATTTTTTAGCTGTCAACCTGCTTACAAAGTAGTCAAATTGATGCCGCTTGTGTTTTTCTTAAACTCCCTGAACCTCCAGTATGCAAACAAACTGATCAAAGTCAGAATGGCTACTGAATAATAAACAAAGGGTGGAATGGGAACAGGGTCACCTGCCGCATAGGAATGCAAACCGGAAAGGTAATAGTTGACACCAAAATAGGTCATGATTACTGAAGCCCAGCCGAAAAGTGAGGCTACATTAAAAGCGTACAGACTTTTCATGCCGGGGATAAACCGCATGTGCAGGATGAAGGCATAGACCAGGATAGTCACCAGCGCCCAGGTTTCCTTGGCATCCCAACCCCAGTATCTTCCCCAGGATTCATTGGCCCAGACACCACCTAGATAGGTGCCAATGCTGATCATAAACAATCCCCCAATCAGGGTCATTTCACTGATATAAGTCATCTCTCTGACTTTCTGATAAATGCGTTCGCCATTGGAAGGTTTGGCCAGGGTGATGAGGATAAGGTTGAGCAGCCCTATGATGGCACCCAACATCAGGAAGCCATAACTGCCGGCTTCCAGCGAAACGTGTATGGTGAGCCAGTAAGATTTCAATACTGGGACCAGGGGGGTAATTTCAGGATCCAGCCAGCTCAGTCCGGCTACCATTAAGATGGTGGCAGCCAGTACATTGGTAGCAGCTAAAACACCTGCTGATCTCCGTGAAAAAAGGATTCCTGCCAGGGTTGTTGTCCATGCGATGTAAATCATGGATTCATAGCCATTGCTCCAGGGAGCTCTTCCCGAAACGTACCATCGCAATCCCAGCCCTAAGGTATGAAAGGCAAAGGCTGCCCATAGAAGCAAATAAAAAACGAACTGGGCTTTATCGGTATTGCTATTGTGCTTGAATACCCCATAAAATACAAAGCCGAGGAAAATGATCCCTAAGAGTGCATAAACCATTTCCAGGCGGTCAAATACTTTCATGTCATTGAGGAATATTTCTGCATTTACCTTGGTACCTGAAGGTATGATAGCAGCTCCTTGTGTTTTCTGGAAGTTTTGCAGGTCTGCAATCATTTGATCAGGTTCTGCCCATGAACCACTTTGCTGCGCATTTTGCACGGCTCGGGTATAGGCAGGGAAAAAACTTCCGGCATAGGCCGTTTTTTCAGGGTTGGCTCCTGTTCTTCCAGCATCAACGGAAGAAATCCAGGTGTTATTGGCATCTCCCGCCAAGGGAAAAGCTTTGAAATAAGAACCTGAGAAAATCATATTGCAAATATTGACGCGCTCATCTACTTTAATCAGTTCTTTTTCAAAGACTCCCCTGTCTTGTTGCGGCTTGTTGTAAGCTTCTCTGACTTGATCCCTGAGTTTATAGGATCCATCTACATTGAAGAAATCTTTATAAGCAACCAATTTTCGATCGCCGGGAAACAATTGTTCGAAGAATTCGTGTTTACCGGGTTTGATAAGGGGCGCGTTGTACCAGTCCCTTGGATTGACGCTCATCCCCAATACCACTTGATCCGAAGTCCATCCGTTCCAGGTTTCTTTGCGAGACAGCTTGCGCAACACTTCATTCGTGAAAGTGTGCAGGGGCTTCATCCGACCTCTGAAATCCTGGATGACGACTCTGGAAAAGTTTTCTGCATGCGCAGGGTTTACTCCCGGTACTAGGTTGGTTTGGGCTTGGAGTGTTTGTCCCGGGATCAGTTGGAAAAGGGTCAACATGGCTCCGAGAATGAGCAGGGTAGTCTGTTGGCGCATTTTTTTCAATTTAGTGGATAGTTGAGTGAAGCGGCTTTTGGGGCTGAAAAGGGTTAGGATCATTCCTAATGTGAGTAGGAAATAGCCGAGGTAAGAGACCCAGGTGCCCCACAGGTCATGATTGACGCTGAGATAGGTACCCAGTTCGTCCTGGTCAAAGGAAGATTGAAAAAACCGATATCCTCTGTGAATGAGAATGTTATTCATGAAAATCCGCCGCTCCTGCTGGATGTTTTTTTCAGGATCTATCAGGGTCACTTCACTGGCGTAGGAAGCAGCACTGTTGGTTCCCGGGTATCGTTCCATAATAAAGTCTCTCAGTGCCAGGGAGAAAGGAAGGGTAACATTTTTGGCTCCATAACTCACGCCAACTTCTGTATTGCCCAGGCTGGCTTTGCGGAATGGCCCCTCCATTCCTTTTCGGCCATAGACGGTAAGTTCGGTAGTTTGCCCGTCAAGACTAATATCCATGACGACGCCTCCCAGGCTTTCATTGGTCATTTTGATGCCGGAGGAGTTGATCACTATTTTTCCGCTTGGAGTAAAGTCCCCGAATACAAATTGGCCTGCGTCAGAACTGTACATGCTGCGGAGCAGTAGTTCCTGGAATTCACCCGGTTCCTGGGTAAACTTCTGCTGGGTAGCCATCTGCATGATATTCGTCGGCCTGTTTACCCGGATCATAGGCTTGTCTCCTGAGATTGCCAGCGCAATGGAACCCGGAACATCCTGGTCGCTGAAATTGAAAAGCGCAGCACCTAACCTCTTGACTTCGCCCTGTCGGACAAAATATTCTTCTCTGCCTCCCGCACCTGCAATGACAATCTTGAATATAGGAACGCCATTTTCGTCGAACAATAGTTCTTCTTTTGGATTCGGGGTAAATTCTTTGACCTTGACTTCCAGTACCTTGCTTCCCAAGGCATAGGATTTTTTCATTGAATTGTTTCCCAGTGAGGCAAAATTGGCCGGTTCTTCAAAAGTAAAACGCTTACCATCTGTGACTACGTCAAAAATCAGATACATTTCTGTGGAGGTAAAACTGTTGGAGGTACCTCCTTCTCGGATGTGCATGACACCCTCGTATCCGGTATATCTGGTGATCGCCGCTCCTGCAATGATGACAATCATGGCAAGGTGAAAGGTCAGAATAGCCCATTTCTTTTGTGAAATCATCCGAAACCGATACACATTGGCCGCTAATGCACCTGAAAAAAGCAGGAGCAATAACTCAAACCAGCGGGTCTGGTAAATGACCTTTTGAGCAGCACTGGTTCCAAAATCATTTTCAATAAAGGTGGCCACTCCTATGGCAATTGCAAATAGGAGGATGTAAGTGCCAAAAGCGGAGGGGGAAAACAACCTGTTGAGGAGGAAATCCCTGATGTTTTTTAAAAGCATAGACTGTTAGATTGTTGCTAAACTGCAAAATAAGGGCGCCTGGCTTATTTGGAAAGAATATAAACTTAAAATCAGCTTAATATGGGTAGGGAGGGGTAGGGAAGTACAGGTTGCAAGGAAATAAGGCCGGAACCTAACCCGTGGCAGGTATGAGATTCCGGCATTGTCGTATGGTTTAACCGAAATAGGAAACCAATGGAATATCTCCCATGGTTTTCAAGCCCGGAGTAGATCGAATGATTTGAGGCAGGGTATTCACAACGATTGCACAAGTTGCTACATCGCCATTCACACCCCCCTGGATCTTTGAATGTATATTCGGATTTCCGGCAATTTCAATCAGGTCATAAGATTCAGGTTCTCCTACAGTAGCCTGAAAGACCATCTGTATTTTTAGTTCGCCACCTACATAGGCATTGCCTGTTTGTCGGACTCCGGTAGCGTTGCCTGCAGGAATTTCCATGGCAGCAGTTTTGATGGGAGCACCTGCAACAACAGGTTCTATGATGTCTTCTGTCTTGTCGAGCTTCCATCCCATTCTGGCTGCAATGAACTGCATGGACTCAGTGAGACCCACATGCCGCAGACTGCCGTCCTGTTTCTTTTCTTCAAATTGTCCCAGTGTTAATCCCGCACCGATTTTTTTCTGGAAGGGAATGCGACGGAATTGTGCATCCTGGTAGCGGCTGACTTTGACAAAAGTTACATTTTGACAAACCGCTGTAAGAAAAGTAGGCAGAGAATCCATGAGGAAGCCGGGGTTGACGCCGGTTCCGACTACCGCGACATTATTGGCTTTGGCAGCTTCGTCAATCTGAGCTGACAACTCAGGTGAACAATCCCAAGGGTAGCTCAATTCTTCACAGGTAGAAACAACAGGGATGCCCTGTGCTACAATCTCCAGAATTTGCGGAGTAATTCGCTTCATATCAGATACGGTTGTCAGTACAGCTACATCCGGCCTGTTTGCCGCAACAGCAGCGGCGAAATCTTCCTGTACCTTTACCCCTGAAGGAGCAACTCCGCGCAATTCTCCAAGATCTTTTCCAATTAATGCCGGGTTTTTATCAACAGCTGCAATGATTTCAACATTGGCCCGCTCTGCAATAAAGTTGGCAGTTTTAATCCCCAGGGGACCAAGTCCTACTTGTACTACTTTGATTTTTGACATTTCTGACAAAAGGTTTTATTGGTTATAAACTTCATTATCTGACATCGAATATAAATTCTTTTTTTGTTTTGGCAAGGGCTAGAAAATTAAACTTTGCGGAAATTCAATTTTGAGAAAGGTTGCCAGTATCCATAGAAAAAATGCGGTGCCCAAAACTATGCCTGTCAGGGTCTTCCAACGTACTTTTGCTTCTCTCCACAAAAAGGCAGTTACAAAAAGAGCCGTTGCCGGAAAAAAGCCGAGTAAAAGAATGAGCCCATAATATCCCAACCACCAGGTGAAGTAATAGCGAAAACCGGGATCTTTGGCAGAAGCAGGAAACCAGTCAAAACTGCCGCTTACTTTTAGGACCGGCACCCGCTTGAAAATTTGATAGAAAATTACCGCCAGTAAAATCAGATTCATCAGGCTTACCCCGATGGGGAAAATGCTCGCAGTAAAAGTAAGTTCGAAAGAATTAATCAGGAAAATGGTACTGAAAAGGAGGATGATTCCTCCAAAAATTAATTCAGGACCCACGGGTAGTTCAAATGCTGAAGCACGGGCATTGCCTTTTTCTCTTTTTAGATAGCGATAACCTATGATGGTTGAGAAGAGAATGAGGACAAATATCACCCAAACTCCCGGACGAGTTAAAAAGGACCATTCGTAAAACTGTATGGCCTGATACAGATAAGTTTCTGTTTGTTCTGCCAGTACAAAACCTATCAAAAAGGCAGGTCTGGACCAATGGTATTGTTTCATGAAATAAGCCAGCAACCCAATGATCAGCAAGGCTGCTAAATCCCCGAAATCACGGGTTGATTGAAAGGCAGCAAAGGTGATCACCATGATCATCAAAGGAGCCAGAATGGGGTAAGGTACGCGGGTAATTTGAGATACCGGCTTGGAAATCAACAGGCAAAGACCTGCACCAATGAGATTTGCCAATGCCAGGGACCAGATAATGGCATAACTGATATCCAGATCGTCTTTTGCCATGGCCGGCCCGGGCTCCAATCCTATAAGTATGAGACCTCCTAAAAAGATGGCCATATTCCCCGATCCGGGGATGCCAAACAACAAGGTAGGAATCAGCGCACCTCCTTCCTTGGCATTGTTGGCAGATTCGGGCCCCAATACACCTCGGATGTCACCTTTGCCAAACTGACTTTTGTCCTTGGCTGATTGCATGGCAAAACCGTATGCAATCCAATCAACTACACTGCCCCCTAACCCCGGGATAGCACCTATAATAGCACCGACTCCTGCACATTTGAAACAAAGCCAGCGGTATTTAATGGCATCTTTAATGCCCTGAAGCCAGTTGCCACCCAGGCGAGAAGCCTGAGCTATAGTTGTGCTGGATTTCAAAAGATCGATGATTTCCGGCAAGGCAAAAATACCCAAACCTACCACTACCAGTGGAATCCCATCAAACAGGTAGAGGCTGGAAAAGGTCATGCGCTCTTCAGCAGTAGCAGGTGCCGAACCCATACTGGCAACCAACATCCCCAGTCCACAGGAAACCAGCCCTTTGAAGATGTTGTTCCCACTAATGACTCCTACCATGCTCAAGCCCAGCAAACTTAACATGAACAATTCCGGTGTTCCGAAAGAAAGGATGACCCCGCGCGCACAAACCAAAAAAACCGTTAGGACGAGTGCGCCGAGCAATCCTCCAAACATAGAGGCGAAAAAGGCGGCTGATAAAGCTCTCGATGCCTGACCCTGTTTGCTGAGGGGGTAGCCATCCAATACTGTTGCCTGAGAAGCGTTGGAGCCGGGAATGCCCATTAATACTGAGGTGAAAGTATCCGAAGTGGGGATTACCGCCACCATGCCTACCATCATCGCAAGTGCCTGTGTTTCATTCATGCCATAAACAAACGGCAACAACAGAGAAAGCCCTACGAGACCCCCTAGTCCCGGAAAAATTCCTACTACCAGACCCATCAAGATACCGGCAAACATAAAAATAAGGTGATTGATCTCAAGGACTATCTCGAGTCCTTCCAATGCTGCATTAAACATACCTTTTTGTTTTGCTTATTGAACTTTTGCCTGATAGGTATCGTAAAGCCAGTCCGTCAACCATTGCCGGTATTCCGGTTTGATTTGCAAGGCCTCTTTGATTAGTTTTTCGCCTTTATCACCGACAATGGGCATGTAGCCTCCCAGTACCTTGGGTGCATTATCGATGAATTTGGGGTCTTTCATCAGTCCTCTGGTAGCTTCCTGCCAGCTATGGACGATGGAGTCGGGCGTGCCCGGAGGGAGTAGTGCGAGCTTCTGACAGGCAAAACCTGCTATAAAAAGAGATTTCCAGATTTTGACTTCTTGTGTTTCCAGAATTTCAGGCCCTTTAGCCCACGCCAGTACTTCCAGAAAGTGTGGCAAGTCTGGTACTGTCGGATCCCGGATTACGTTACCTTCTTCATCAAGAGATCCCCAGCTCATGATGGGGACTGCCAGTCCTTCTTCAATCAATGGCACTACTCTTTTAAGATAGGCAGAGGTAGTCTGATAATCGACATTGGCTTCTCCTCGTTCAAAAGACAACCTGCCGGATCCTCTTCCTTTCATGCCAAATACTGGTTTGATGTCCAGATCCAGCAAGTAAAATGCAAGAATGGGAACTATATCAAGAGAGGTAGCACCCTGGCTCCCATAAAAAAGCTTTTGGCCTTTTAGTAGGTCTAGTTCCTGATAATTGCTGACTCCCAGTTTGGGACTGATGTACAGGACTCCGCCGGTGGGAGTGGCAAAGATCAGCTTCATGTCATCGTAACGGTAGGCTACTTTGGAATCCCCCAAAAGATAATTCATGGCAGTAGAACCGGAAGTGTGGCCTATGACTGATCCGTCATTTGGGGCTTGCTGGTAAAACCAGTTGACCCCTTTTAAAGATCCGCCACCCGGTACATTGCGAACCAAGACAGTAGGTTGTTCGGGCAGGTATTGCCCCAAAAAAGGAGCTAAAAACCGAGCCCAGATATCACTTCCACCGCCTTCTTTATAGGGAATGATCCATTCAATTCTACTATTGTCTCCTACTTGGTCAGTGTTGCAGGAGCTGCCGGCAATCAGCCATAAAACTGAAAGCAAGAGGGTAGTTTGGCGTCTCATATTATTCGGGCATTTTATAAATGTGGCCATCTTTAGCTATCAGTTGTACTTGTCTCAATTGACTGATATTTTCGTCTGGTCGTCCGACCACCGCAATGACATCAGCGAGGAAACCCGGTTTCAAGTGTCCAAGTTGTTTGTGAATTCCGATAGCTTTTGCATTGACAGAAGTTACGCTTCGGAGTACTTCTATCGCGGGCATGCCATATTGAACCATCAGCTCGAGTTCGGTTACATTTTCCCCGTGAGGGAAAACCCCCACATCACCTCCCGCCATAATTGTTACGCCGCTGGCCAGAGCTTGGCGAAAACTTTCTTTTTTGGCGCGAATGCGATCGGGGTCAGGATCCTGTCCCTTTTTCCAGCCATTGTATTGACTGATGGCGTCTCCTGCTGCAAGGGTAGGGCAAAGCGCTACCCCCTTTTCTTTCATGAGTTTGAAGACCTCCATGGTTGCCAGGTCACCATGCTCTATAGTGGTAATTCCTGCCATAGTAGCTCTTTTCATGGCTTCCGGCGTTACAGCGTGAGCTACAACCCCCCGGCCGCTGGAGGCTGCTGTTTCTACTATCAGTTTCAATTCGCTTTCTGAGAAGCTGGGCATGGCTTCTCCATTGGGCCCCCAGCGGTAATCTGCATACACCTTGATGAAATCAGCGCCATGGCCAATTTGATCACGCACTACCCGGATCAAACCGTCTATGCCATCGGCTTCCTCTGCACCCAGTGGCACCGTTACGTGTTCGGCAAATCCTTTGGGACCATAACTGCCGGTAGCTACAATTGCTTTGCCCGCAACCAGCAGGCGCGGACCCGGGATGACTCCTTTTTCTATGGCTGCTTTCACTCCTATGTCTGCATAACCGGCTCCTTCAGAACCCAGGTCTCTGACAGTGGTAAACCCTGCCATCAGTTGCTTGGTAGCGTGGATTCCTGCTCGGATGGATCGCTCGGCTATGGATTCTTTCAAAACCTGGTCATTCCAGGAGGTTTCGTTGTAGGGGTGCAACAACACATGTGCATGGGCCTCTATCATGCCGGGCATAAGGGTCTGACCCGGCAAATCAATGACCTTGGCATCGGGAGGGGTTTGTAATTCCTTTCGTGGGCCAACCGCTACAATGGTATTGCCCTCCATCAATAGGGACCAGTTTTCATGAATTTCCAGGCCATCGAAAAGCCATTGAGGATGGATCAAAGTACTTTGTGCATTAAGCAGGGGGATAAAGCTTAGCAAAACCAAAGTTGTAAGCAACCCGTATTTCCAGTTTTTCATTCGCAGGTAGTTTTAGGTGTTTATTGGACACTGCCGTCTCTTCTCGGATCCGCAGCTCCTTTCCATTGTCCCTTTTCAAAGGAAATGGCATGTACGCCTCCAAAATAGGCATTTAATCCATTTATCCTTAGATCGTAAGTCGGAAAGGCAATTTTAATGCCCTGCTCATGCAGGTAAGGAAAGATAACTGCTTGTAATTCCGGAGAAATAGACTCAAAGACTGCCTTGTTGTCGTACACATGGATGCGTGGAGCAGCCACAATTTCCTGAATATCTTTATCTGGTGCATCAGCCCAGGCCTGTACCAGCTGGGCGACCGTTGAAATAATACGGGCACTTCCAGGACTGCCCAAAACCAGCACGTTTTGATCTCCCTCCCGGACAATGGTCGGACTCATGGAGGAATAGGCCATTTTTCCGGGACCTATGGCGAAGGGATGTCCGGGATCCCCCAATTTAAAATCATCCATATAAGTATTGTAGAGGAAACCCAATTTTTTGCTGCTCGCAGCGGCCCCAAAATAAGCATTGATGCTGGCAGTTGCTGCAATGGCCATGCCCTCTCCGTCCACTACAGAAAAGTGGGTAGTTTCTCCCTTTTGGTCAGTTTCAGGAGGCCAATTGGCCAGGATTTCACTTAGTTGACTTTTATCCGTCTTAAAGCGTGTGTAAGGCTCGTAGTCCACCAGATCTGTGACAGGAGCTATATCGCGGTTGTGATGCCCAAGGTAGAGGGCTTTCACCACTGCCTTCAAACGCTCAGCGCTTCCCGCCTGCATTGCCTCCGATGGGTTTTGTTCCAATAAGTTGAGCATTTGCAATACCACCCAGCCGCCGCAGGGAGGGGGCTGACTAAAGACCTCATAATTTCGGAAAGTAGTCTGAAGAGCCGGCAATTCTTCCGGTTCAGGAAAATTTTTGAGGTCTTCAAAGCTGATCCATCCTCCATTGGCTGCCATATCATGTGCTATTTCACGTGCAATGGTGCCTGAATAAAAATCTTGGGCACCATTTTTGGCCAATATTTTCAAGGTATGCGCAAGTACTGGTTGATATATTTTTTCTCCAGGGGCAGGAATGCGCCCATCCGGTGTGAGGAAATAATGCGTATGGTAGGGGCTTTCGAGCAGTCCTTTTTCGTACTTTTTATATACCAGATGCCTGAACTCGCCCACTACAAAACCATTTTCGGCAAAGCCGATAGCAGGTTCTAATAGTTCGGCCCAACTCACTTTTCCGCTGCCATAATTTTTCCACAAATATTCCAGTACTTTCACTGTAGAAGGAATGGTGGACCTCTTGTGGTAAGTGAGGTCTTCTTTGGTAGCATCTGTTGGGGTCAATGCAGGAGCCAGTGTGGTTCCGTTGATGGCTATGGGGGATTTCCCGGGGATTGAAAGGAGGATTTGAGTGCCTCCACCCAGTCCGCTCATGGCGGGTTCGCTCACCCCCAGCGCAAAGGCTGCGGCCACGGCTGCATCTGCGGCATTGCCTCCTTTGTCGAGGATGTGCCTTCCTGCTTTGGCTGCTTCAGGACTGGCAGCACTGACCAGACCCTTGGGCTCGGGAATTTGATTGGGTGGGTTGCAAGCAACGAAAATAGATAAGAACAGGAACAAAACAATGGTAGTTTTTCTCATGATCAATAGCTTTGCTGAAGCAGGTA
>JALQTV010000071.1 GCA_023268675.1 Saprospiraceae bacterium
GGACCACCTTCGGTGAAAAATGGTACACCTACCCTTTGGAAGAGTGGGTCTTTCAGATGGATTTTGCCCGCGAAAAGTTGTTGAGGCACTTCGAAGTAGTGAACTTGAAAGGGTTCGGTGTCGATAACCTTGAAATGGCTCAAGTTGCTTCCGGGGCTATTTTGCATTATCTGGAGTCCACAGAAAACAAAAAGTTGCAGCATTTGACGCGCATTAGTCGCATGCTGCCGGATCATTACGTGTGGCTGGATAGATTTACCATTCGAAACCTTGAATTACTTCAGAGCAACCACGACGGGGGAACCCCTTTATTGGAGGTGCTCGACGAAACGATTTCCCCCATGGGTGCCCGATTGCTGAGAAAGTGGGTAGCACTCCCTCTTTTGTCTAAAGAGCGCATCAATACTCGCCTTGAAATGGTTGAATTCCTTAACCAAAATGCGATTTTTTCCGCTGAGACAGCCGGGTTACTAAAGCAGGTTGGCGACATAGAACGATTGATTTCCAGGGTGCCTACGGGGAAGATAAACCCCCGTGAACTGACACAACTCAAAAGAGCCCTTGTGGCCATAGGCCCTTTGAAGGAGTTGTTGATGAGCAGTTCGAATGAGGGCTTGAAAAGAAAAGGGGAGGGCTTGAATCCATGTACCTCTCTCAAAGATAAAATAGAGGAGGAGTTGGTAGATGATCCCCCGGTGAACCTCTCCAAAGGTGGGGTGATAGCAGAGGGAGTTTCAGCTGATCTGGACGAATTACGACACATCATTTCCAATAGCAAACAGCTACTGGTCGATATTCAGCAGGATGAAATCAGCAAAACAGGGATTTCGAGCTTGAAGATTGGTTTTAATAATGTTTTTGGCTACTTCCTCGAAGTGACTAATAAATATAAGGACCAGGTACCTGAAGCCTGGATTCGCAAACAGACATTGACCAATGCAGAGAGATACATTACGCAGGAACTGAAAGAGCTGGAGGCGAAAATCCTGGGTGCTGAAGAGAAAATCCTGGCCCTGGAAGAAAATCTGTACAGTAAGTTGGTGGCAGCTGTGTTCGATTTTATCGAACTCGTTCAGTACAACGCGCAGTTAATTGCAGAGATAGATTGCCTGCTTTCTTTTGCCACTGTGGCGAGTAAAAACAAGTACGTGAAACCTGAACTGGATGATTCTTTTGTGATCGATATCAAAGGTGGAAGGCATCCTGTGATTGAAAAGCATTTGCCTTTAGGCGAAAGTTATATTCCCAATGACGTGTGGCTAGACAACGAACAGCAACAAATTATCATGATAACCGGGCCTAACATGTCGGGTAAATCTGCTTTGTTGCGCCAAACGGCTCTGATTTGTCTGATGGCTCAAATGGGGTCTTTCGTACCCGCTACAAGCGCAAAGCTTGGGATTGTCGACAAGGTGTTTACAAGGGTTGGAGCTTCAGATAACATTTCCTCCGGGGAATCTACTTTCATGGTGGAGATGAATGAAACTGCGAGCATTATGAACAATGTGTCTGATCGCAGCTTGATTTTGCTGGACGAAATCGGTAGAGGAACAAGTACTTACGACGGAATATCCATTGCATGGTCTATTGCAGAATATCTTCACAACAATACATTGGCCAGACCCAAAACACTTTTTGCAACGCATTACCATGAACTCAATGAATTGGCAGAACAATTACCAAGAGTGAAAAATTTTCATGTGGCTACACGAGAGGTAGATCAAAAAATCATTTTTTTGAGAACATTGGTTCCGGGGGGCAGTGAACACAGTTTTGGTATTCATGTTGCGAAAATGGCAGGCATGCCCAGGAGCATTGTGGAGCGGGCAAACCAAATTTTGCAGGAGTTGGAGAAAAAGTCTATAGGTCATGAGGAAACTTCGGGTAAAGGGGCTACTAAAGCAAAACGCAAATCTGTTTCTATCGAGGTGCCCAGTTACCAGTTGAGTATTTTCGATACCGCAGATCCTTTGATGGAAGAAGTAAAAAAACAATTGCTGAAGATGGACTTGAATACCCTGACTCCTATGGATTGCATGTACAAATTGAAGGAATTTCAACTGATGATAGAAGGCAATAAAGATTGAATGACATGAAAATAGCATTGATAGGGTATGGTAAAATGGGGCGTGAGATAGACGCTTTGGCGGGTTTGATGGGACATGAAGTCGTACTTCGTTACAAGGCTTCCAAATTTGACAAATTAGAGCCCGGCCTCTTGTCAGGTGCTGATGTGGCCATTGAATTTTCGGTTCCGGAGGCGGCTTATGAGAATATTGTCACCTGTATTCAGGCCGGAGTGCCGGTCGTTTGTGGCACTACAGGATGGTTACAGGATATTGAAAAGGCAAGGGCTTACGCCCAAAAGGAAAACGGTACATTGCTCTATGCTTCCAATTTCAGTATAGGAGTAAATATATTTTTTGCAGCAAACCGCTATTTGGCCAGGATAATGGATGCTCAGCCTCAGTACCAGGTTGCGATGAAAGAAATACATCACACAGAAAAAAAGGATGCACCGAGTGGTACGGCCCTTAGTTTGGCAAATGATATCCTGGGTGCGATTCAGCGAAAAACTTCCTGGACCAACGAACCGGCGACATCGGAATCCCAATTGGAAATTATTTCGGAAAGAACCCCGGGAGTTCCTGGTACACATATCATTAATTATTCCAATGCCATCGATCAGATTCAGATAAGTCACGTGGCACATTCCCGGGAAGGTTTTGTCCGTGGTGCCTTGCTGGCGGCAGAATGGATTATCGGTAAAAATGGGTGCTTTGATATGTCAGACGTGTTGGAAATTTAAATTGGTCGGCTCATGATAAAAACTTTGAAGCAATTATTTTCTGTCCTTATAATCATCGTTGGACTATTCGGACTTTATATAGCAATAGTCCTTATCCACGGCACGCTTTCCGACTATAAAGCCCCCCCCAGGGAAGCTGCAATAACATTGACTTCAGCAAATGCTCAGGAGATAAAGGACAGCACGCTATCTTTACTAATCTGGAACATTGGGTTTGGCGGACTGGGGGAAGAATCTGATTTTTTTTACGATGCAGGTCGAACCATGCTTTCTGGTGACAAGATGGTGCGTGTTCCTCTTGACTGGGTGGAAAAAAATGAGGCTGGAATCAAACAGTTGATTCAATCGAATCCTGCAGATTTTGTTTTGTTGCAGGAAGTAGATCGAAACGCTCGCAGAAGTTATTTTCATGATCAATTTGAGGACATACAAAAATCGTTGGGATATCCGGCCGCATTTTTTGGTTTGAATTACAAGGTAAGTCGAATGCCGCTTCCTTTATTGGAACCATGGAATGTTTATGGGAAAGTGACCAGTGGAATAGCCACTTACAGTCGCTTTATTTCAACTGCTGCTGAAAGATTGCAACTCCCAGGAGACTATTCCTGGCCAACTAGAATTTTTCAGTTGGACAGATGTTTGCTGGTTAATAGGTTTGCTTTGGAGGGAGGCAAAGAGCTGGTCCTGGTCAACGTACACCACTCCGCTTATGACAAAGGAGGAGAACTAAAACAGGCTCAAATGGCATTTACCCGTCAGTTGTTGCAGGAGGAATACGCCAAGGGTAATTATGTAATCGCAGGAGGTGATTGGAATCAATGCCCTCCATTTTTTAGGTTTGACACTTTTATGCCGGGGAAAAATGGAGTTTACACCCAGTTAAATATCAATCCTGATTTTGTCGGGACTGACTGGAAGTGGATGTACGACCCGAGAGTTCCCAGTAACCGTAAGCTCGCAAATCCTTATGTCAAAGGGGAGACCTTTGTAACATTGATTGATTTTTACCTGGTATCTCCCAATATTAAGGTGAATCAGGTAAAAGGCATTGATACAGGCTTTCAGTTTTCGGACCATCAGCCTGTTTGGATACAGGTTGAATTGCTTTAAGCACCCATTTCAGCCAATTTTTCTTTCAGCCACTTTTGACCTACGATGCCTTCCGTACTTTCCATTTCTTCCTTGATTTTATCTAGGCTCTTTTTATCGCCGGGTCTGGTTTTGGTCAGTTTTTTGGTGAAGCGAATGAGATTAAGGTATCTTTTTCTTCTCTGAGGAGCAATATCCTTGTGTCGGTTCAGGTAGACACGAAAGCTTTCAAAAAGAGAGTAGAGAGGGTCTATTTCGTCTAATTCGTAATACGTGAAAATCAACATGGTTTTAGAATCCAAATTGTAGGCGAGGTCTTCATATTCAACATTGCGGAGTTGTTCGATTACCTTCAGGTATTCCTTCTTATAGAAGTAAATCTGTCCAAGGTTATAGGTTACGGCATTTTGACGAAACTCTTCGGGAAGTTGATCTTTGTAGGTATTCACAAAATTTTCTGACCAATCGTAATGCCCCAATTCAAGTGCTGTGAGGATGATGTTTTTGAAGTGCCACGGAGATAGTTCCCCTTCTTCTGAAAAAATGATTTGCTTATCCAGTAGATCTACGTAGATGTCAAAAAGTTCTTGTAAAAATTCTTTCTTGCCTTTGTTAAAGCTTCGAATGCAATAATTCATGGCATAAGAGTACATTTCGTTTGCTTCAGTTTGAGGAAAGAGCAAACTGTAATCCTTCAGGTGTTGCTTTAATTTAAAGTAATGATCCGGATTGCCCGCATCAGTTTGGGTGAGATAAATCTGATAGTAAATGGCAATGGCAGGCACGTCTTCAAAGTCGTATTGACTGATGTATTCAATGATTTCATCCTTGAATAACAGTTTGTACTCGTGGGAAACAATACTCTGACGACTGATCACAGAACAAAGCAACCTGAGTTTTTCTGCCAGATAAAAATAATCCAGATTCAGAATGATGTCTTCTATGTTTGTTTTTTCTGTTCTCTTTGAGTCGGAGTCTGTTAAGTAATAGTAGTTTTTTTCAATGCTGTATTGAAAAAAGTAATAGTCAGCCGATTGGTGCTTTTGCTTTTCCGAGTACCTTTTTGCAGCTCGCATGGAGCTGTTGAAGAGCTTTTGCATTTTCTTTTTCCCAACCGCTTCCATCAGATAAGTAGCCTTGTGAAGAGGATTGTCTTCCAACATTTCCAGGACGAAAAAGTCCTCTGCCAATTTCAGGAGATCTGAACAGTACTTTCGGAATCGAACATCGTCAAAGGGTTTTCCCGGTAACATTCGACTCCAAAGTTTTTCCTTGCTAATGTTGAGAGCTGAGCCTGAATTAATATGAGAAAACAGGGTTTCTGACAGGGAAACCAGTTCCTTGCTCTTGTTGAAATACGGAGACAAAACAAACTTCATGAAGGTGTTTTGCTCATATTTGTTCATGTAGTTAAGTATAGAATAAACCTTGCTGTGGATCATGACTTTTGGAGGATGAAAAGCAAAATTTCGTTTAAAAGTAAGCTTTAAGAAGCTGCATAACAACTTGTTTTTGTAGAAATATTTTTTTAATATGTACAGCGTTGCATGCCATCGTTTTGTCGAAACAAGTGTTAAAGTAAGTAAATGCAAAAAATAGGATTGGCCAGTGCTTTTTGTTCTAAAGGAAAATTCGTACCTTGCCTTGAATTCGGGAGACCGGATGCGCAATGAAAATCCACGAAAACCATGAATGTAGTAATTCCAAAAAAACTTTACGTACTACTTTTAGTTGTATTGGGCCTTCCCGGTATAAGTAGTGCTCAGCAGGTGACGATCTCCGATACCCTGGAAACGTATATCAATCAGTCCGTTTCCTATGATTTCAAGTCGCTTCCCCCCTACAAGCCTGAAATAATTAAAAACTTTACACAAAACGGATCCTTGAAATTGTTGCCCTTGGGCAACTCCAATTACCGTATCACCTATACTCCAGAGAAAGGTTTCATTGGCAATGATGCAATCAAAATCCAATATTGGTCCTGTCCAATATGTCTTAGCAGAATTCAACTAGAAATCAAGGTCAAGCCTACTGTGGTGATAGCCAAACAGGATTTCGCATCTACTTTTGTCAATGAAGGGGTCTTGGTAAATGTATTGGACAATGATGAAAGTACTACTGGAGTACTTAATTTGAAGAGCGTACCACTTGTAAATAATGGTAAAGTTCAAATTCTGGCGAATAAGCGTACCATTTTGTTTACCCCGGCACCCGATTTTGAAGGAACCTCTTATTTCAACTACATGGTTTGCGATGATCTGGGGACCTGTGGTCAGGGAACCGTGAGCATTCAAGTATTAGGAGAGGGAGTCAGCAATGGGGATACGATAAGATATTTCACAAAAAAGAACACACGTCAGGCACTACTGATACCGGATGATTTCGAATTGAAAACGCCACCAGTTCATGGTTACTTTGACAGATCCGGCGATCTTCCGATTTACGATCCAACTCCTGACTATACTGGAGATGACTTCATGCTATTTGCATTTGATGGAAAGGCTATTCCTGTAAAAGTGGTTGTATTAGATTATGAGGAACGTCGTTATACAAATGACGACAGGGTGTCAACTTCTCCTTATGAATCTGTAGAATTTAATGTACTTGAGAATGATCTTAGCTCCAGTTGCTTCCAATTACTGACGCAACCTTCAAGCGGATCTTTAATTTTGCACGATTATCCACAAGGTGCAATGACTTACATTCCGGATCCTGATTATGAGGGAGTTGACAAGTTTACGTATTCCGTAATGCCCAATGGCTGTTTTGGTGAGCCTGAAGTGGCAACCGTTTACGTTTCGGTGAGCAATTTTGAACCTGCTTATTCAAAATACCTGATGGTAACCCCCAAAAGAACTCCTCTGGTAGTAGGTAATGATGTTCCCATCGCAAACTTTGGTTTTTCTATTCAATCCCAAGGAGAATTGGGTGTGGCTAAGTATTTGCCGGGTGAAGTAGATACGGTTATTTACGGGCAACAAATCACCGGCAGAAATGTGGTTTTATATATTCCCGGAGAGGATGTAGTTTCTGGTTACGATGCTTTCGAATTGCAGTATTGTGTGACAAAAGGAGGCAAGTGTCGTTTTGCTAAATCCATGAAAATTGAGGTGGCAATTCTCGACATCAACGAAGAAGATGGCCCTCTTTGTTCAGAAGACTGCGTTTGGCCTGGGGATACAAACTTCGATGGTATCGTAAATATGGAAGATTTGCTCCCATTGGGCTTGAGTATGGGCGTGGAAGGAAGGGAGCGGGAAAATGCCAGACTAGATATTTGGTTCGGTCAGTATGCAGATAATTGGAATTATTCTGCATTCGAGGAGCAAATGCAAGTCAATTTAAAACACGTTGATACGGATGGTGACAGCATTGTGTCCTCTATAGATACATTAGCAATAAATTTGTTTTATGGAAATACGCACGGGTTGCCATCGGTAAAGGCACCTTATTTTCCATACACTATAAAACTTTCAGGGGATATTTTCGCCAGCCCGGGGGATATGATTGAACTTGATATGATCATGGGCAGCGATAATCTTCCTGCCTTAGATGTTTATGGTTTTACTTTCCCATTCAATTATAACCCAAATATTTTTAAACCGGAAAGTATTTCTATCTCTTATGATCATAGCAGTTGGCTGTCTTATAATTCTCCTGTACTGCAGATGACCTACAACGATGGCAAGGGTCTTGCAGAGTCTGGCTTTACCCGTACAAATGGACTTTCTTCAAGTGGATACGGACGGATCGGTAAAGTTCGCTTGGTTGTAATTGACAACCTGGAATTCGGAAGACCTGGCCAAGATGGATTGGATGTTACAGTTGGAAACGGCGTAGCAACCTTGATGCAGTCCAGTGGAAATACTTTTGGAGTGAAAGTAGAGGGGGCTAATATCCGAATTAACCTTAAGGAGCCCTCCTTGGAGGAAAAAAGAGAGTTCTTGCCATCGGAATTAATCCTTTATCCCAACCCTACCAACAGCCTGCTCAATGTACATGCAAATGGAGGCCACCAGTTTCAGGAAGTGATCATTTATAACATGAATGGTCAAAAAGTATTCGAAACAGGGCGTCTGGGCACCAATGATCTTCAGATTAATACAGCAACTTTGGGTAATGGTGTGTATGTACTCAGAGCCATAACTGAGGTTGGAATGGTTCAAAAGAAGTTTCAGGTTGTAGTCAACTAATTCGATTTTTGCTATTTATTCGTGGAATTATATTCATTGCAGAAAGTCGCACAATCTTGTGCGACTTTTTTTTGCCTTATTCGGAAATTTTGTTCACAATTGACATTGATTTTTTGTTGTAAAAAATTGATTTTGTTTTGTTTGGATTTTTATTTTAAGGATGAAGACATTCACAAACCTTTTGTTTTGTACTTTAACAGCCCGGGAAAATGCTGCATATTTGTATTGTGATCGGGAGAAAGCTGCAAAAGAGCAGAATAGAGAATAGAGAAAGGAACCGGTTACATTAAAAGAGATATGTTCATGGGATTATAATGTTAAGAATCATCCGCCCCGGTTTTGCGGGGCGGCTTTCTTTAAAAAGAAAAAGCCGGCAAAGCCGACTTTCCTTTGATATGCTCATGGGATTATGAATTTCTTTTGTTGTTCGGATAAAGGTATTTAATTAAAGCGGGAAGTCAAAAGAAATTAAAGAAAACTTGTATATGTTCATGGGATTATAATAGCAAGCCACCCTCGGGTGGCTTTTTTGTTTTACAACCTGTTTTGGTTAATCATTTCCAATAATTCATCTCGATAGTTTTTGCCGATAGGCAGGTGCTTTACTTGGTTTTTCTCTTTTACTTCCACCATATTGCCCACAATCGCGTTGATTTTCTGAATGTTGACTATGAATGAGCGATGAATGCGTTTGAAACGGGAGGGAGGGAGTTTTTCTTCGAGGCTTTTCATGGTTTGAAGGGTAATCACGCGCTCCTGCTCCATTTTAATGATGACATAATCTTTCAATCCTTCGATGTAAACAATATCTTCATAATTGACTTTGACTAATTTTTTGTCGGCTTTAACAAACATATAGTCGGTCTCCGGCGAACTTGGAGCGACTTTCACTTGCTTGCTTTGTTCCAGCCTTTCAATGGCTTTATTAGATGCTTTTAGGAAGCGATCCAGGGAGATGGGTTTAAGCAAATAGTCCAGTGCATTTAGTTCAAATCCTTCAATAGCGTAGTTTGGATAAGCAGTGGTGAAAATAACCATTGGTGGCTGGCTCAGCGTTTTTAAAAAGTCGATGCCTGTGAGTTGTGGCATTTGTATGTCGAGAAACATCAGGTCAATTTTGTTTTCTTTCAACGCTACATTTGCTTCAACTGCATTTCTGCATTTGCCTACAAGATTGAATTCGGGGATTTTTTCGACATAAGTTTCTAGTACATCCTGTGCGAGAGGTTCATCGTCAACAATAATTACATTTATCATAAGCTATTTTTATTAGATGAAGGAAGGTTTACACCAAATTGAGTTCCAATATGACATTATATACATCAGGTTCGTCTTTAATTTCGAGTCGATATTGCTCCGGATAAATGAGATCTAGCCTCCTGCGTATGTTTACCAGGCCAATCCCACCGCTGATCTTAGAATTTCTGGGGAGGCCGGGGGCTGCTGGTTTGCTATTGCTTATCTGAAAATGGATTTTTTCAGGCTCTACGGCCAGTCCTATGTGCACAAAACCCCGGTTTAGATGATTGTTTAGCCCATGCTTAAAACTATTTTCGAGAAAAGGAATAAACATTAGCGGTGCAATTTGTTGTCCACTTACATTTCCTTCTAATTCAAAGCGAATTTCAACTTCTTTCCCTTGTCGCAATGCTTCAAGATCCAGATAATTTCGGATATAATTGACTTCTTTTTCAAGCAGCACTTTTTTTTCATTGCATTCATAGAGCATGTATCGCATCATTTCCGACAACTTGATAACGATCTCAGGTGCTTTGTCTGATTTTTTTAGAGTAAGTGCATATAAATTGTTAAGTGTGTTGAACAGAAAGTGCGGGTTGATCTGAGATTTTAGGAACCTCAATTCTGATTGCATGGTCTGGTTTTCCAATGCCTGCTTTTCTCTTAATTGGCGTCCCCAGTCTGTGATTATTTTGAAAATGGTAGAAATGGCTGCAACCACAAAAGTTGTGAGGAAGTACCAGTTTTGATTTGCCAGAAGCTCAGTGCGCAGGGTAGGATGGCGGTAAAACTTAAAGTAAAGCAATAATACCAATAGGGGCGTTACGATCATGGTAGCCAGTACCAAGAGGGCGCTGTAGGTAAAAAAACGCTTTTGTGTAAGGTAGTTTGGAATTAGGTAATATAGGTTTAAATAGATTACCAGGGCGTACACAAACAACGTAATTAACTCATTGGTAAATACAAACCAAAAATTTTGCATGCTAGCCTCATTCAGGGTTAGCAGCATCAGCAAGATGAACCAAAAGACGCCATGGGTCAGCAATGGCTTTTTAGACAGCTGATAGAGTTTATCCCTTAGATTTCCGTTGCTTAATTGTTCCATGACTGTCCGAATTGCTTCGGTTTGTAAAATTTCATCTTTTAAATTACAATATTGTAAGGAATTTAATACACTTGCCCTAAATTTCGATTAAACAGGTGGGAAATTCGATCCAACTGACGGGAGATTTGCTTTGTTGTAACTTCAATAAAAACAGGAGCTGCTTCAAAGCAGACTAAAAAGGAATAATTCTTTGTACTTTTGCAGAAAATATTGCCTTTATGGTTTATTTGACAAGAAGGGAAAGATTCAATGCTGCCCATAAATTATGGGTAGATGAATGGACTGAGGATCACAATTTCGAGATCTTCGGCAAATGTGCCAACAAAAACTGGCACGGACATAATTATGAATTGTTTGTGACTGTCAAAGGGACACCAGACCCATTGACTGGTTTCATTATCAATGTCAAAACCTTGGGTAAAATCATCAAAAGAGTAGTTACAGATAAATTGGACCATGCCAATCTCAATCTGGACGTAGATTTCATCCCCAAAGGTATTCAACCAACTACTGAAAACCTGGTCATATTGATCTGGAAAGAATTGGAACCACATTTGGAAGGTTGTCAATTGCACTGCGTAGAGTTAAAGGAGACTGAAAACATCTTTGCGTCCTATTATGGCGAGGGTGCGAGGTAAAATGAATGGATATGGATATGCACGATGGCATTGGAAGGCCTTATGATCCGGAAAAAGATCTTCAACTAGCACAAAATTACCTCTCCATCCTGGAAGAACT
>JALQTV010000072.1 GCA_023268675.1 Saprospiraceae bacterium
TAACCGGGATGAATTCCATCAGCCTGTGTTTTTTGGGCTGCTTCCAGTATTTTCTCAATTCGCAGGTAGGATTGGGTAGAAGGGGCAGGTCCTAAGCAAACACTCTCGTCGGCGAACAAGACATGTGGAGCATCACGATCTGCTTCCGAAAAAACGGCAACTGTTTTGATTCCCATTTTTCTTGCTGTTTTCATAACACGCAAAGCAATTTCTCCTCGATTGGCAACCAGTATTTTTTTCATACCCGGGGTGATGTTTTGTCAATTCAGTGATCTCTATGTTGTCAGGATCTGTTTTAAGCCTGAAAGATGATTTTGATAAAGTATTGAATGATAAACCTAATATAAAATTATAATTTTCCCAACGGCTTTGCTTTACTTGTATCTTGTCTAAGAAAAATCCAACACCATGCAAACACCGGAGATTTTATGGAAACCTACTATCGAAACACAAGAAAATTCAAATATTCAGCGCTTTATTCAATGGTTGAACAAGGAAAAAGGTTTATCGTTCGATCAGTATGATGATCTGTGGAATTGGTCTGTGAAGGATATTCCGGGGTTTTGGGAATCAATTTGGCAATTTTTTGACATTATTACTCACCAAGAATACACTGTGGTGCTGGAGGATAACCCTATGCCGACCCAAAAATGGTTTTTAGGTGCAAAATTAAATTATGCAGAGCATGTATTCAGGAAAAAAACGAATGCACAACCGGCCATTTATTTTATGTCAGAAGGAAGTGAGGTGCAGGAAATGAGCTGGCAGGAACTAGAAGAAAAGGTAGCTGCTTTTGCAGCCTGGTTAAAAAGTAAAGGCATTGAAAAAGGAGATAGAGTAGCTGCTTTTCTTCCCAATATTCCTGAAACAACCATTGCTTTTTTAGCAACGATCTCTTTGGGGGCAGTATGGTCTTGTTGTTCTCCGGATTTCGGTTCCAAAAGTGTAGTTGATCGATTTCGACAAATAAGTCCAAAAGTTTTGATTGGGGTGGATGGTTATCGGTACGGTGGGAAGGCTTTTGATAGAACATCGGTTTTGCAGGAATTGCAGGAGGAACTTTCGGAACTCGAAAACTTTGTTTTGTTGCCAAGGCTGGAATCGGGGCGACATGATATTGGGTTGGCAAATACCATTGTATGGGAGGATATTATGAAAATGTTCCGTGGGGCAAGACTCACTTTTCAAGCAGTGTCTTTTGATCATCCCATCTGGGTGTTGTATTCTTCAGGAACCACAGGAATTCCTAAAGCGATTATCCATGGCCATGGAGGTGTTTTGCTGGAACATCTTAAATATCATGTTTTGCAAGGTGATGTCAAACCGGGGGAGTGCTTTTTCTGGTTCACTACGACAGGTTGGATGATGTGGAATTTTGTTCAGGCAGCTCTTTTAGGGGGAGCAAGCATCTTCCTGTACGACGGTAGTCCAGTATTTCCGGATCTGAATGTTTTGTGGCGTTTGTCCTCACAGATTCCTGTGCACCACTTTGGAACAAGTGCACCCTATTTGATGGCGTGCCTCAAGGAGGGCCTTGAACCGGGGAAAGAGTATGATCTTTCCTCTATTCGCAGTATCGGTTCTACCGGTTCTCCTTTGCCTCCGGAAGCGTTTGATTGGGTTTATACTGCCATTCGGGACGATGTTTGGCTGACTTCGATGAGTGGTGGAACAGATATATGTACGGCTTGGGTAGGAGCAAGTCCTCTTTTGCCAGTATACAAAGGCGAAATCCAATGCCGATGCCTGGGGGCAGCACTGTATGCTTTTGATGAGGAGGGCAATACCTTGGAAGGAGAAGTTGGTGAAATGGTTTTGACCAGACCAATGCCCTCCATGCCAGTGTTTTTCTGGAATGATTCGGAAAACAAACGCTACCGGGAAAGTTACTTTGATTGGATCCCGGGAGTCTGGAGGCATGGGGATTGGGTAAATATATCGGATAGAGGTACACTCGTCATTCTGGGGCGTTCAGATGCAACGCTTAACAAGCAGGGCATCAGGATTGGAACTGCAGAAATTTATCGCTCTTTGGATCAGATAACAGAGGTGGCAGATTCTTTGATTGTGAGCCTGGAGTTGGCAGGTGGGGATTATTATATGCCGCTATTTGTAGTTTTAAAGGATGGGATACGACTTACGGATGAAATAAAGCAGAAAATTAATGCACAGCTTCGCTCAGATTATTCTCCTCGACATGTTCCGGATGAAATCATACAAGTGACTGATATTCCATATACTATAAGTGGGAAGAAACTTGAAACACCTGTCAAACGCTTGTTGATGGGAGTGACGCTAGAAAAGGCAGTAAACAAAGGAAGCCTTCGAAATGCGGAAGCTATGGATTTTTTTGTCGCCTTCCGGCAAAAGGTAGCCAACTTGAAAAATGGTGTCTAGAAAGAATTACCAGTCAGTAAAGGCCCGGTTGAAAATATCCTCCATCAATTGAAGCCGAATAGCTTCAACTGCTTCGTCTTGCACAGAAGCAAAGTCGGTACTTGAACTAAAGTCAAAAAAGTGGGAAAAGTTACTACGCCAATTTTTTTCATCATCCTGGTGATTGATGAATTCAACCCCTAAAACGATGGTGAGGCGGTTAATAGCAACCAATTCCCCTGGCTGTGGAGCTTCTGAGCTGATTCTAAAATCGACTACAGTACCGCGAAACTCTATATCTGGCGTCTCATCGTTGTAGATCAGGCGGGTGTCAGTCCTGATTTTTTCTTTTAAACTTTCTGTGAAGAGTTGTTCCATTGCAGGCAGGGCATTGGATGCATTGTTTTTGAAATTTTCAACATAGTAAGTTGTAACATTTCTGTCAATGCTGATTCCCCGAAACGAATAACAGGAATTCAGA
This sequence comes from Saprospiraceae bacterium, assembly GCA_023268675.1. Taxonomy (GTDB): domain Bacteria; phylum Bacteroidota; class Bacteroidia; order Chitinophagales; family Saprospiraceae; genus JALQTV01. The sequence continues at coordinate 2,858 of JALQTV010000072.1, forward strand.
TAAAAAACAATTGCAAGGAATATGGCAAAAAGTAACCTATTGGAGATCATATTGTTTTATCTTTCGATAGAGTGTTCGTTCAGAAATTCCCAGATCCTCAGCAGCTTCTTTTCTGCGTCCCTGGTGTTTTTTTAAGGCTTTTTTTATCAGTTCTTTTTCATTTTCTTCCAATGAAAGGTTCTCATCCACAAGTTCCATGCTTTCATAGGCAATCTGTGCTTTGTTGTCCAGCAGGATAGGTCTGTAATCTTCCCTTTCAAAATCAGGGCTCACAGGAGTGCGTTCTTCATTTTGAAAAGAAGGAGGAGCACTATGCTCAGCTGGAAACCTTGCGTCAGTAGCAGGTATGGAAGGCATATCCAGACGAGGAAGTTGGTGATCCTCTGAAACACGCAAATCATTGGTCTTAATGAGTTCAAATACAAGCGATTTAAGGTCATTAAGGTCGGCTTTCATGTCGAAAAGGAGCTTGTACAAAAGTTCCCTTTCCTGAAAGTCTCCACTGGTTCCCTTGTCCTTTTCCGGAATCATGGGCAGATGCCTGTCACTAATTCCCGGGATTAGTTTGATGAGATCTTCAGCGCTCACACTACGCTCTTCCGCCAAAACTGATAGCTGTTCAGCTACATTTCTTAATTCACGGATATTTCCAGGCCATTTGTAGTTGTTGAGCAATATCCTGGCTTGGTCGTCAAGTTCTACAGCCTCAGTTCTGTATTTTTCAGCAAAATCCAACGCGAATTTTCGAAACAAGAGAAGGATGTCTTCCCTTCTTTCCCGAAGAGAGGGTACGTTAATAGGGACTGTATTTAGGCGGTAGTAAAGGTCTTCTCTGAATTTACCTTTTTTAACTAAATTGGGCAGATTGGCATTGGTAGCAGCAATAATGCGTACATCCGTGCTCATTACTTTGGAGGAACCCACCCTTATGTATTCCCCGCTTTCCAGCACGCGCAAAAGAAATGCCTGGGTGTCAAGTGGCATTTCTCCAATTTCATCCAGGAAAATGGTACCTCCATTGTAGGTTTCAAAATATCCTTTTCGCTCCGTCATAGCTCCGGTGAAGGAACCTTTTTCGTGCCCGAATAATTCTGAATTGATAGTCCCTTCAGGTATGGCGCCACAGTTAATGGCAATGAACTGATTGTGTTTTCTGGGGCTGAGGGCGTGGATTATTTTTGAAAAAACCTCTTTACCAACGCCACTTTCTCCAATGATAAGTACTGTGAGGTCTGTTGGTGAAACTCTGATTGCGGTACCCAGTGCTCTGTCCAATAAAGGAGAACGCCCGATAATTCCAAATCTTTGTTTGATGGATTGTAGGTTATGCATGCTTACCTGGTTTTCAGGAAACCAGCTCGCCTATTAGCGTAGCACTGGTTGCGTCCGTTACTCTGACTTGCACATAGTCGCCCGTTTTATAAGGCGATTGCTTGGGAAATACGATCATTTTATTTTGAGAATTTCTCCCTTTGAAATCATCAGTTGATTTCCTGGAATCTCCTTCAATCAATACTTTGAATACTTTCCCTATATCAGCTTGATTGTGCTTAAAGGACACTTGAGTTTGAATATCTATGATTTCCTGAAGACGTCTCTTCTTTACCTCTGTAGGTATGTCATCCGGGTATTTTCTGGCAGCCAGGGTCCCTGGTCTCTCAGAGTAGAAAAACATGTAAGACATGCTATAATTGGCGAGTGGAATCATGGAAAGTGTATCCTGGTGTTCTTCCTCTGTTTCAGAACAAAAACCCGCGATAATATCAGATGAAACCGCACAATCAGGGATGATTCGGTAAATTGCATCTATTCTTTCCAGGTACCACTGTCTGTCATAAGTTCTGTTCATCAATTCAAGTATTCTGCTGTTACCTGATTGTACAGGAAGATGGATGTATTTACAAATGTTTTCATAAGCAGCCATCTTGTGAAGTACCTCATCTGTGATGTCTTTTGGGTGGGAGGTAGAGAATCGCACCCTGAGGTCAGGGTCAACTTTGGCGACCATTTCAAGCAACATGGCGAAGTTGACACTCTCTCCTGATTCAGGGTTTTCCCATTTGTAGGAATCTACATTTTGACCCAACAATGTGACTTCACGGTACCCTCTTTCGAAAAGATCATTTGCTTCGGCTAAAATGCTGAATGCATTCCGGCTCCTTTCCCTACCTCGTGTAAATGGAACCACACAAAAGGAACACATATTGTCGCAACCCCTCATAATTGAAATGAAAGCACTTACCCCATTGGAATCTAATCTAAGCGGGCTAATGTCTGCATAGGTTTCTTCCCTGGAAAGTATTACATTGATGCCTTTGTCTCCGCCTTCAACTTCATTCAAAAGATTGGGCAAATCACGGTAGGCATCTGGACCCACAACCAGATCAACTAACTTTTCTTCTTCGAGCCATTTTTTCTTAAGACGCTCAGCCATACAACCCAAAACCCCTACCATGGTTCCCGGTTTGTTTCGTTTCACCTTGTCAAAAACACGAAGTCTTTTTCTTACGGTTTCCTCTGCTTTTTCCCTAATCGAACAAGTGTTTATGAGGATAAGGTCAGAAAGCTCCATTTGTCGGGTAGGGCGATATCCTGATTCAGCCAGGATTGAAGCTACGATTTCACTGTCGCTAAAGTTCATTTGACAGCCATAACTCTCTATGTAAAAGTATTTGTAGTTGGGGTCGTAGAAATCCGCCTCTGATAATTCAAATACTTCTCCTTGTTTTTGTTCGTCGAGTTGCTTTAGTTTGTCCAGCGTTGGATTGTCATTATACATATCGACCTATCTTTTTTGTTGTAGTAAACAGCACGATTTGAAGCAAAGATACCATCTTTTTATTTACAAGTGCCATTTTGGCAGGATATACTTAAGGTGGCAGATGGCATTATTGGTTTTAAGTTTACCTGCTGTATAGATAATCTATCTCAAGCCCATGGATCTGATTAATCAAGGCGGCTTCTTCAACACTGACTCCTTGAATATGTGCTTTCAATTGAGTCATCTTGGCTTCAACTTCACTTTTGCCGAAGGCAACCTCTACTCTTGCAATGTCTTCAAAGTTTTGACTTACGACAACTATATCCAGCTTTTTCAAGGCATTCATAACGGCACTCATCAAATGGTACTGAAAGGTGAGTAAATACACATCTTCTGCTCTTTTTTCAACGATAATTGAGGCCTCCAGAGCTAGTATAGCAGAGGATTTGTATGCATTGATCAAGCCTGAAGTGCCAAGTTTGGTTCCTCCAAAATAACGAACAACCACAATGCCGATATCGGTAACGCCAAAGCTGTCGATTTGACCTAAAATAGGTTTGCCCGCAGTCCCACTGGGTTCTCCATCATCGTTCGCTCTGAACTGATTTTTGTCCAATCCCAACCTGAAGGCATAACAATGATGGTTGGCTTTGAAGTGTTCTTTTTTTAACAAGTCCAGATGGGCATAAAATTCATCTGCAGATTTTACAGGCCAGGCATAAGCCAAAAACTTACTTGCTCTGTCTTTGAATTCTGATCGTGCCGGGGCTTCAATGGTAAAGTACTTATCTTCCATAAAAGCCAAAATTAGCAAACTTAAGCTTTATGAGATGTCTTGGGTAATGCTAAGGAATTGTATCTTTGTAAAAAAAAGAGTTTTGGAGCGTACTTCAGGTCAATTTGACAACGTAATGGGTAGGTGCCGCAATCTTTTTGCACATAAAATGCAGGACTATGGTACTGCTTGGCGCATCCTTAGGCCTACTTCACTTACCGATCAATTGCTGATAAAAGCCAGGCGTATTCGAAGCATACAAGAAAATGGTAAGCAAGAAGTGGATGATCCAGTTTCAGGAGAATTCATTGGACTCGTCAATTACAGTATACTCGCGATCATACAACGCAGGCTACCTTCAAACACCCCTATCGAACTGCCCATTCAAGAGGTTTTGGAGTGGTATGACAAGGAAACAACTGCCACCAAAAATCTGATGATGAAAAAGAATCACGACTATGGCGAGGTTTGGAGAGATATGAGGGTGAGTTCCATGACAGATTTGATTTTGATGAAGTTACTCCGCATCCGCCAAATTGAAGACAACGAGGAACAAACGCTTGTTTCTGAAGGCATTGATGCCAACTACAGGGATATTATCAACTACGCTATATTCGCTTTAATTAAACTAGAAGAGGAAAATAATTCACTATGACTATAGTTTCACTAACACTGATTATTGGGGTTGTAGCCCTTGGTTTGACACTTTTTGTAGGCTTTGGCCTGAAAAAAATCGACAACTGGGTGTTGAGTTACCTTCAAAATTTCACCGGTTCCCTTTTTATTTTTTCAGGTTTTGTGAAAGCCATAGATCCGCTGGGGACAGCTTTCAAAATGGAACAATATTTTACGGAATTTGAACTGACCTTCTCGGGTACCTGGATGTCATTTATTGCTCCTCTTTTTCCGGTGTTATCGGATATGGCTTCTTCTTTTTCAGTCATTATGATCGTGTTCGAAATTGTGCTGGGTATCATGTTGATCCTGGGTTCAGTTAGGAAGTTTACTGCCTGGGCATTTCTCTTGCTGGTGGCCTTTTTCACAGTGCTAACCGGTTTTACTTTTCTCACAGGATATGTACCAGGTGATGTCAATTTCTTCGAATTTGGTAAGTGGGGACCTTACGTTGAAACCAATATGAAAGTGACTGATTGTGGGTGCTTTGGTGATTTTTTGAAGCTCGAGCCACGAGTTTCATTTTTGAAAGATGTGTTTTTGTTAGTTCCTGCTATTCTTTTTGTAATGGGTACCCAAAAAATGCACCAGTTGTTTAACCTTCCTGTCAGAGGTGCTGTCATCGGTCTTAGTGTATTGGTATTCAGTTATTACTGTTTCAGTAATTACGTTTGGGATATCCCCGGTATAGATTTCAGACCTTTTAAGGTAGGAGTAAACATACTGGATCAAAAAAATGCAGAAATTGATGCAGAAAATAATGTAGAAATCATCGGTATTAACCTCACCAATAAGGAGAATGGAGACATTATTGAAAATCTGCCTTACGCAGATTTCATGGCGAACTTCAAAAATTACCCAAAAGAAAGTTGGGAGTTTGAATACATCAAATCCGAACCGGCTATCGCCAGAACAAAAATCAGTGATTTCGATGTCTCCGGTGAAAATGGTTATGAAGTAACGGAAGAAATCCTCTCCAATCCGAATTACAGTTTCATGATCATTGCTTATAAACTATATGGAGATGCCAATCAGTCTAGTATTATGGTAAAAGATACCGTTTACAAGACAGATACGCTTTTGGTAGGGGATGAGTTACAAGTTGTAAATACAATTGACAGAATAGAAGACAAACAGCAAATAATTACTGAATACAGCTGGGATCCAGGATACCTTGCAAAGTGGAAGCAAGTTGTCAATCCGGTTTTGAATGCCGCTATGGAGGAAAATCTGGATGTCTTTGCCATTACAGGGTACAACAACCCCGAGGCTTTGGCTAGCTTTAAAGAAAACAGCAACAGTAATTATACTTTCCATCTGGCTGATGATATTTTGTTGAAAACCATCGTTCGTTCAAATCCAGGGGTTGTTTTGTTGAAGAATGGCACCATTGTCCAAAAGTGGCATTATCAGCAATTGCCAACATTTGAATCAATCAAGGCGCAATACATGAAGGAGTGATAAAAAATAACACCACATTTGTGCAAGTTCAGCTAATTTCTGTTTTCTTTGTGCCCTTGATTTTACAACGGTACTTGCTTATCTTGTATCGATACCTTAGCTTGAAATTATGTTAAGCAGAAGAAATGTCCGCATTAAAGTAATGCAGATCCTCTATGCCATGAGCAGGGACCACAGACTCGCTTGTGACAATTTGTTGAGACAGTACCGATTAAGTATCAAAGCTTCTTTCGACCTGTATCTGTTCAGCCTTTATTTCCTGATTCGAATTGCCCAGTATTCAAAAGTTGATGCTGAAAAACGTCAGGGGAAATTATTGCCTACAGACGAAGATCTTGGCTTTATTGCCAAACTGGCAGACAACCCTCTTATGCGTTCCTTGTTTCAGCATGCAGAGTTGAGTAAGTTTTTTAGTCAACTGCAACTGGATTCTTTCCTGGATGAAGATGCAGTGCGAAACTTGTATTACGAATACGCAAAAAGCGAGTCATACAAAAAATACGTTTACAGCCCGGACGATAGTGAGACAACTCACAGGGAAGTATTATTGGATTTGTATAAATTCTGTAATGCAAATGAAGTTTTTTCAGAAATCCTTGAAGATCACTTTCCTAATTGGACGGATGACAAATCTCTGATTGTCGGATCCATTAAGAAAACAATTAAAGCTTTGCCGGCAGAATTTGACTTCCTAGAGGCCTACAAACCGAATGATGAAACGGTAGTCGAATTTGGGGAAGAATTGCTTACCAAAGTTTGTACCGGAAACGAAGCGCTTTTGTCTATCATAGAACCAACCCTTAAAAATTGGGATGCAGATAGGGTGGCAATTATTGATATGATTCTTCTGAAAATGGCTGTAGCTGAGTTGATGACATTCAAAACGATCCCTACAAAAGTTACGCTCAACGAGTTTGTTGAGATCTCCAAACTCTACAGCACTGAGAAAAGTAAAGATTTCATCAATGGAATCCTGGACAGATTGATGAAACAATTGGAAAAAGAAGGTAAAATTGAAAAAGCGGGCAGGGGCTTGATGGATTAATCCCCTTGAAAAATCATATCTTATTCTTATGCAAGAAAAAATTATCATTCTGGATTTTGGTTCTCAGTACACTCAGCTAATTGCTCGCAGAGTTAGAGAACTCAATGTTTATTGTGAAATCTTGCCTTACAATGCTGATTTTAAGCTTGATGAATCCATCAAGGCTGTCATCCTTTCAGGAAGTCCCTTCTCAGTGACGGATGAATATGCCCTCCAAATGGACCTTTCCCGGGTGATTGATAAAATTCCCGTTTTGGGTATTTGCTATGGAGCACAGTATATAGCCAGTAAGTTAGGAGGCAAAGTAGAGCGTTCTCTAAAAAGAGAATACGGGAAAGCCAATTTGCATAAGATAATAAAAAGAGATCCTATCCTGGAAAATATTCCCGAGGATTCTCAGGTATGGATGTCTCACGGAGATACTATATTTGAGATCCCAACAGAATTTGAACTAATCGCCGGTACTGAAAGCATTGATGTGGCTTTATTCAAATCAAAGCCGGAAAGTTTTGATTACCCGGTTTATTGTTTGCAGTTTCATCCGGAAGTCACTCATAGTCTGAATGGCAGTACCCTGCTGAAAAACTTTGTAGTGGGGGTGGCTGGATGTAAGCAAAATTGGGACTCAAGTTCTTTTATTGAGTTGACAATAAAGGAATTAAAAGATAAAATTGGAAGTGATCAAGTCATTATGGGCCTGTCAGGCGGCGTGGACTCCAGCGTGGCAGCAACACTCCTTCATAGAGCAATCGGTAAGCAATTGATCTGCGTTTTTGTGGACAATGGCCTGCTGCGAAAAAACGAATACGAAGAAGTCCTCCATTCTTACAAGGATATGGGATTGAATGTCATAGGAGTTGATGCCAAGGATAAATTTTGGTCTGCGCTAAGTGGGGTTTCAGATCCTGAAACGAAACGCAAAATAATAGGGAAGACCTTCATCGATGTTTTTGAAGAAGTTTCTGAGCAATATGAAGAGGTAAAATGGCTGGGCCAGGGTACCATATATCCCGATGTGATTGAATCGGTTTCAGTCCATGGACCTTCCGTTACCATTAAGTCGCATCATAATGTTGGCGGCCTTCCTGAACGATTGAAGCTTAGTATTGTAGAACCACTGAGAATGCTTTTCAAGGATGAGGTCCGTCGTGTAGGAAGAGCACTCGAACTGGATGATCTTTTGATAGGAAGACACCCCTTTCCTGGCCCCGGTCTGGCGATACGTATTTTGGGGGATATTACTCCTGAAAAGGTACAATTACTACAGGAAGCAGATGCTATTTTTATCCGCCACTTGAAAGATTGGGGACTATACGATCAAGTCTGGCAAGCCGGTGTTATTCTTCTTCCGGTTCAATCCGTGGGAGTAATGGGGGATGAACGTACTTATGAAAAAGCAGTGGCATTAAGAGCCGTTGAGTCCGTAGATGGCATGACTGCCGAATGGTGCAAACTTCCTTATGACTTTTTAGCAAGGGTTTCCAGCGAAATCATTAATCAGGTTAAAGGTATA
>JALQTV010000073.1 GCA_023268675.1 Saprospiraceae bacterium
CTAGGGCCTCTTGTCTCACAGGGTCAAGATCAGGGAACCAGCTCAGGCATTCAAGCTCTTTGTAGCACCGCTCGATGTCATTCATCAGCAGGTAGTCTATTTCTTTGTCTGACAGGCCGAGTCCAATTTCGGGATCTAGGCATCGGCCAACACCTACAGTTATATACCCGAGATGGTCCTCGTATGCCCACTTTGATACGCCCTCGTGGCGTTTTAGCTGTTCAATTAGTCGTTTCATTGCTTCAGCATCTTAATGCCCTTCTCTGCGCTCCTACCGACCACGTAGCCGCCCAATCCGATCTGAAGCAAGGCCCATGCCTCATCTCGTAGCGGAGTCGCTAGAAGGCCCATAGAATCGCCCACAGCGAGTGCTAAAAATGTGAGCATTGTGATTGGTCTCCAGCTAGCCGTTAGCCAGTGCTCAGATCTGGCCTCTGAGTTGACTATCCTAGCTTGGGATTCCATTAGTGATTTTTCGTACTGAAGAGAGGCGTCCATAGCCGCCGCTTGTATCTCTAGTAGTTTGGCCTTTTGCTCAAGCCTTTCTTCTTCAGACGTGTGCAGGTTATCGATCAGCTCTGCGGCTGGCTTAAAGATTCCCGCAATTAAATCTATGAAGGTCATCCTTTTGGTATCTGTCCGCCGGCCAACCAAACCAAAGAGCCGACGCTAACAACTCCAATAAACCAAACAATACGCTTCACAACAGATTCACCGACCGCCGTATACACTTTTTGTATAGCCTTTTCAGCGGCTCGCTCTGCAATTTCTTCCATTTGATCTTCGGTTAGTTGCGCCATGTTTAATTCCTTGTGTTCCTTGCCGCGCCTTTTTTGGCAAGATAGGCCTTGTATGCTCGATCAGCAGAGGCCTTGGATTTATACATCGCCTTGCCCGACCCAATGGCGTACTTTTTGCCTACCTTATTAACAGGCATTAGACTCGACCCTCTACAATTCTTAACTTTTTAAAATCCGGCATTGGATTTCAGGGTTTTTTCTTACTTTGGCAACTTTGCTAAAGAGAGCAAGCCGGAAATCCAACGACTATGATTCAACAATTGACTCCTTTTGTCATTCTATCCATTATCGCGATTTATTTTCTTCTGCTGATCACGGTTTCTTACTTTACCGGGAAAGATGCAGATAACGAAAGTTTCTTCCTCGCCGGGCGAAAATCTCCCTGGTATCTCGTAGCCATAGGCATGATTGGTGCCTCCCTTTCCGGCGTAACCTTTATTTCTATACCGGGTGTAGTAGGCAGTGGCAAGTTGAACATGTCCTTTTCCTATATGCAGGTTGTATTGGGGTACATTATGGGTTATTTGTTTATTGCCAATGTCCTGATGCCCCTGTATTACAGGCTAAATCTGACTTCCATATACGAATTTCTTGAGCAGCGGCTTGGCAAAGAAGCCTACAAGACCGGAGCAGCTTATTTTCTTTTGTCCCGTACGGTTGGCGCTTCGCTTCGTCTCTACCTCGTTGCCATAGTTTTATACAATTTCGTATTAGGGCCCATAGGCATTCCTTTTTGGGCGACTGTACTCAGTGCCATTATTCTGATTTGGATTTACACTTTCCGGGGTGGGATCAAGACCATTGTCTGGACGGATACCCTTCAGACTGTGAGCATGCTCACGGCGGTAATACTCACCATCATAGCCATTGCCCATGCGCTGGAAACAGACATCCCCGGCATGATCAAAATCGTTAGAAATAGTGAGTACTCTCAGGTATTCTTTTTCGAGGGAGGGTGGTCAGATCCTAACAACTTCTTTAAGCAATTTTTTAGCGGAGCGCTGATCACCATTGTCATGACTGGCTTGGATCAGGATATGATGCAAAAGAACCTTAGTTGTAAAAATATAGGCGAAGCCAAAAAAAACATGTACACTTTTACTTTTGTCCTGGTCATAGCCAAGGTGCTTTTCCTTACTTTGGGGGCTTTGTTGTACATTTATTCTGCCAAATTGGGTCTTGAAATACCTACTCAGACCGACCAGTTGTATCCGATGATAGCGCTCAACCATTTGTCGCCTGTTATCGGGATCGTATTTGTGATTGGTTTGATTGCTGCGGCCTATTCCAGCGCTGATTCTGCGCTCACTTCTCTGACGACCTCCTTCTGTGTGGACTTTCTGGGTTTTGGAAAAAAACAACAAGACAACAAAAAAATGATGCGACAGCGAATGATGGTACACATTTCTTTTTCCATCCTGCTTTTTATCATCATCATGCTTGTCAATACCCTCAACAATGACGCCATCATCAGCCAGTTGTTTGTAGCGGCGGGTTACACTTACGGCCCCTTGCTGGGTTTGTTTACCTTTGGCATGGCTACAAGCAGAACTGTACGCAGGCAGTGGGTAGTGTTGGTATGTGTAGCAGCTCCTGTGGTCAGTTATCTGCTGAATGCGAATTCGGAAACCTTATTTTCCGGGTTTCAGTTTGGATTTTTGATCATCGCACTCAACGGCCTCCTTACCTTTTTGGGGCTGATGGCAATTTCAAAACCGGGAGAGTCAGTAGTAATATAAGTCAAAGGCAGGCACCCCGGAGGCGAATACAATGTCTTCACTGTTAAAAGGTTTGGAAAATCCGTCCGGCCTTGTGAATAATTTTTTACCTTGCGCAAAATTTCAAGGCTGGGTCACCCAGTTGTTTTTCTGAGTTATAAAAAATCCTTATGTCCAAAATTCATGCAGCCATTACCGGGGTAGGTTCCTATGTTCCGGAATACGTTCTGACCAATCAGGAGCTGGAGACCTTGGTCGAAACCTCCGACGAATGGATTACCACCCGTACAGGCATCAAAGAAAGGCATATTCTAAAAGGTGAAAACCAGGGCGTTTCGGTGATTGGCATAGAAGCTGTCAAGCAATTGCTGGAAAAAACCAATACGGATCCTTCAGAAATCGAGTTGGTTATTTTCGCGACCGTCACCCCGGATATGATGTTTCCTGATACTGCTAACCTTGTAGCAGATGCGGTAGGCATTAAAAATGCGTTTTGTTTCGATCTGTCAGCTGCCTGTTCGGGCTTTCTCTATGCTCTTACCACGGGAGCAAAATTCATCGAAGCCGGTACTCACAAAAAAGTCATTGTGATCGGTGCCGACAAAATGTCGTCCATCATTGATTATACTGATCGCACTACCTGCGTGATTTTCGGAGACGGCGGTGGAGCTGTTTTGCTGGAACCCGATACAGAAGGATTGGGTGTGTTGGACTCCCTTCACAAAAGCGACGGAGCCGGTCAGCATTATCTTTATCAGAAAGCGGGTGGATCCAGGTATCCGGCAAGTGTAGAGACCGTCCAAAACCGGGAACATTTCATATTCCAAAACGGAAAGCCGGTATTCAAAGCTGCTGTTTCCGGAATGACAGATGTAGTCACAAAAATAATGGCACGCAACCAATTGGGTGTCGACGATATAGCTTGGATGGTTCCCCATCAGGCCAATATGCGCATCATTGAATCGGTATCAAAGATGTCTGATTTTCCTATGGAAAAAGTGATGGTAAACATTCACAAATACGGCAATACTACAGCGGGAACCCTTCCACTGTGCCTGGCTGACTGGGAATCACAACTAAAAAAAGGAGACAATCTGATTCTGACTGCCTTTGGTGGTGGATTTACCTGGGGAGCTATTTATGTCAAATGGGCCTACTAAGGTTCAATTTCCTTGAGCGTACCAGAAAATTCCTATCTTTGAAGAAATTTTTAATAATCACTAACCCTTTCATCCGAAACTAGCATGGCTTCAACTGCTGACATTAAGAATGGATTGTGCATGGAATTCAACCATGATATTTATAAAGTTGTTGAATTTCAGCACGTTAAACCAGGTAAAGGAGCTGCTTTTGTGCGTACAAAAATCAAAAGCCTCACTACCGGAAGAGTTATTGACCAAACTTTTCCATCCGGTCACAAAATCAACGAAGTACGTATAGAACGCAGAAAATTCCAGTACTTGTACAACGACGAAACCGGATACCATTTCATGGACAATGATACTTTCGAGCAGATTACACTCAATGAGAAGATGATAGACAACCCCGGGCTTTTGAAAGAAAGTACAGAGGTAGACATCCTTTTCGATGCGAATAAAAATACGCCGCTGACACTCGAAATGCCCCAGTACATCATTCTCGAAATTACCTATACTGAACCCGGAGTAAGAGGTGATACAGCTACCAACACTTTGAAGCCTGCTACCGTAGAAACCGGTGCAGAAGTAAGAGTGCCACTGTTTATCAATCAGGGCGATTTCGTAAAAATTGATACAGCGACGGGCAATTATATGGAACGAATTAAAAACTAGTCTTATGAATTTTAAAGAACTGAAAGAACTCATCCAGTTGTTGGGAGAATCCAACCTGACCGAACTCAAATATAAGTCAGGAGATATAGAGTTGTCCATTCGTACAGACAAGTTTGAAAAACACAAACCTGTGCCAATGGGGCAGTGGATGCCCAGCCAGCCCACGGTTGTAGCAGCTCCGGCTCCGATAGCAGCTCCGTCAGCTTCGGAAGCACCTAAATCTGCTCCAAAAGCAGAAGCAGCAGCTCCGGCAGCTCCAGCTCCGGCATCAGATAAAGCACAACACATCATCAAATCTCCTATGGTTGGAACTTTCTACCGAGCACAGTCTCCGGAGAAACCACCTTTCGTCAAAGTAGGGGATCACATTTCTTCCGGTGATTTCGTTTGCATCATTGAAGCGATGAAGCTTTTCAACGAAATCGAAGCCGAAGTTTCCGGTACAGTAGTGCAGGTTTTAGTAGAAGACGCTCAACCTGTAGAGTATGATCAGCCCTTGTTTGTTGTAGAACTGGACTGATTCCGGGACCAATTTTGATCTACGCCTAATTTAAATTGCCAATATGTTTGAAAAAATACTTATTGCCAACAGAGGGGAGATTGCCCTGCGTATTATCCGTACCTGCAGGGAAATGGGTATCAAAACGGTTGCTGTGTATTCATCAGCAGACCGGGAAAGTCTGCATGTTCGATTTGCCGATGAGGCAGTTTGTATAGGCCCCGCAGCATCCAAAGATTCCTATCTCAACATTCCCCGAATCATGGCTGCCTGCGAAATCACCAATGCTGATGCGGTACACCCGGGCTATGGTTTTTTGGCCGAAAACGCCGATTTCGCTGAAGTTTGCTCAAGCTATAATATCAAATTCATAGGTCCTTCACCTAATCAGATTCGTCAGATGGGTGACAAAATAACGGCCAAAGAAACCATGATAAAAGCAGGTGTCCCGGTAGTCCCAGGCTCCGACGGCCTCCTGAAAGACGTCAAACATGCTAAGACCGTCGCCAAAGAAATAGGCTTTCCTGTCATGCTAAAGGCAACTGCAGGTGGTGGTGGAAAAGGGATGCGAATTGTCTGGGAAGAAGACACTTTGGAAGAAAATTGGGAAATGGCGCGCAAAGAAGCCATGGCTTCTTTCGGCAACGACGGAATTTATGTAGAAAAGTTCATCGAAGAACCCCGCCATATTGAATTCCAGATAGCAGGAGACCAATTCGGAAACGTCGTCCATCTTTCGGAAAGAGATTGTAGTATCCAACGACGACACCAAAAACTCGTAGAAGAGTGCCCTTCTCCATTTATGACCCCCGAATTGCGGGAAAAAATGGGTGAAGCAGCCATCCTCGCAGGGAAATCCATTAATTACGAAGGAGTAGGTACTGTAGAATTTTTGGTCGACAAATACCGCAATTTCTATTTCATGGAAATGAATACCCGTATCCAGGTAGAGCACCCGGTAACAGAGGAAGTAATTGACCACGATCTGATCAAAGAGCAAATCAAAATTGCAGCAGGTGAAAAGATCTCCGGCAAAAATTACTACCCCCAGGTACATGCCATGGAATGCCGTATCAATGCGGAAGATCCGCAAAACGGTTTCCGTCCCAGTCCCGGGAAAATACTGTCTTTCCATAGCTCCAAAGGTCATGGCGTACGCGTAGATACACACGTTTATGCAGGTTATACCATTCCTCCTTACTATGACTCCATGATCGCAAAGTTGATCTGTCGTGCCCCTACCCGGGAAGAATGCATCACCAAAATGGAGAGAGCATTGGATGAGTTTATTATTGAAGGAGTAAAGACAACGGTTCCCTTCCACCAAAAGTTAATGAAGGATCCTGATTTTAGAGCCGGTAATTTCCACACCGGGTTTATCAATACCTTCAAATTTAAGGACGAGGAATAACCATAACTGAAAAGGCCAATATGTCAAGTTTCTGGCGCCTTCTGGGATACCTTCGGAATTACCGCCTTCTGGTAAGCCTGAATATCCTCAGCAATATACTGACCGCTGTATTCACGGTGGTCAGTATTCCGCTTTTAATTCCCTTTCTGGAAATTCTCTTCGAGCGCGCCTACCCTGTCCTGGAACCTGTAAGTCCCGGCTGGAGTGCCGAACAACTCCGAGATTATTTTTATTATCGCTTCAGCCTCCTGATCCAGGAATCCGGAAGAGAACATGCGCTGACAATTATCTGCCTCAGCATCGTCTCTACTTTTTTTATGAAAAACCTGTTTCGCTACTTGTCGCTGTTTTTTATGGCACCGGTGAGAAATGGGGTGATCAGAGATATCCGTTCTCAGATTTTCAATAAATTACTGGTATTGCCGATTGCTTATTTTTCGGAGGAAAAAAAGGGAGACCTCATTTCCAGAATAACCGGCGATGTTCAGGAAGTGGAATGGAGCATTCTCAATGTTCTGGAATCCGTATTCAGAGAACCACTGATCATCATAGGCTCCTTGGGACTAATGGTTTATATAAGCCCCCAACTCACCTTATTCGTATTGCTGCTCATTTTCTTTACAGCTTTTGTGATAGGAGGCATAGGCAAAACCCTCAAAAAGCCCTCCGCATTGGTGCAGCACAAATTGGGAATACTTGTGTCGCTGGTAGAAGAAGCTCTTTCGGGATTAAGAATCATCAAAGGGTTTAATGCAGAAGACTATCAGAACAACAAGTTTCAAACCGAAAACAACGACTACCGCAATGTGCTTACCCGGCTCTTGTGGCGCAGGGAGTTGTCTTCGCCCTTGTCGGAATTCCTGGGGATAGGAGTGGTGGCAGTATTGCTTTGGTATGGATCCAAACAAGTATTTGCAAATGATCTGGCTGCAGAAACCTTTCTTGCTTTTATATATGCTTTCTACAGCGTCATTGATCCTTCCAAATCGCTCTCAAAAGCCTATTACAATATACAAAAAGGGATAGCTGCCCTGAATCGGGTAGAACATATTCTTGACACTCAAAACCCTATCCACGATCCGGAAAACCCACTGCCAGCCCCCGTCTTTAAAGAATCCATCCACTATCGACAAGTTGGGTTTCACTATCGGAATGCTGATGAGCCTGTACTCACAGATATAGAATTGCACATACCCAAGGGCAAGGTAATTGCGCTGGTAGGTGCTTCAGGTGCAGGAAAAAGCACTTTGGTCGATCTGCTCCCTCGTTTTTACGACGTGAGGAGTGGCAGCATACAGATAGATGGCGAAGATATCCGTCAATTCCGTTTGAAAGACTTGCGCAAACTCATGGGGATCGTCTCTCAGGAGGCTATCCTGTTTAACGACACCATATACAATAACATCGTCTTTGGATTACCCGGTGTAACCCAAGCTGACGTAGAACATGCCGCGCGGATAGCCCATGCCCACGATTTCATCATGGCTACGGAAAAAGGCTATCAAACCAATATTGGAGACCGGGGCAACAAACTCAGTGGAGGCCAGCGACAGCGCCTCACTATCGCCAGAGCCATACTCAAAAACCCACCCATTCTCATTTTGGACGAAGCAACCTCTGCGCTGGATTCAGAATCTGAAAAGCTCGTTCAAGAGGCACTGGTACATCTGATGAAAAACAGAACCTCCATCATCATTGCCCACAGATTGTCTACCATTCAACATGCAGACGAAATCATCGTCATGAAGCAAGGTCGCATCATCGAGCGGGGTACTCATCTTAGTCTGCTGCAGAATCAGCAGGGCGAATACCACAAACTAGTAGAATTACAAGCATTTTAAACGAACCATCCTCTCTTGATAGCGTTTTGTTTGGCATTCAGACAATATTTTTCGCTATAAATTTTTATCAAAGCACACTTTAATTAATTTTATTTCTCCCTAATCAAAAATGTCATACAGCATTTTACCAGGGCCATACGTTTGTAAGTAAACAATTAATTCACCAAATCTCACTATCAATGAAAATGCTTAACCTAAAATGGTGCATTGCCCTGGCGATGTCCATCTTTATGAGCAACGGTTTGTTTGCTCAGTTTACGGTGAGTGGAAAAGTTACAGATCCTCTTGACCAACCACTGATCGGGGTTTCCATCCTCATCAAAGGCACCTCTACCGGTACTGTTACCGATATTGACGGTTCCTTTAACATGGAAGCACCCGGTGAATCTGCTACACTGGTACTATCCTATACCGGCTTTAAATCAATTGAAATTGAGGTCAATAGCGCGAGCGGCCCTCAAAACATCCAAATGGAAGAAGATATTGCCCGACTGGATGAAGTCGTGGTAACAGGTCTCGCTTCAGGTGTCAAACGTTCTAATTCAGGGGTATCAGTTGCCTCTGTTGATGCTGAGGCACTGAGTGAGCAAACCAATCCTCAAACCCTTGACAATGCCCTTTACGGAAAAATTGCAGGGGTACAGATGACAGCCAATGGCGGTGCTCCCGGTGGGGGTATCAACGTGCAATTGCGCGGTATTTCTACCCTTGGTGCGGGTTCTTCACAGCCTCTGTACATCATAGACGGTGTATATGCTGACAATAGTGCCTCTCGTAACTTCCGCTCTATTGTAAACTCAGCGGGTGGAGGTAGTTCTTCCAACAACCAGGACAACGTAGCCAGCCGTATTTCGGATCTCAATCCTGATGAAATCGAAAGAATCGAAGTGTTGAAAGGCCCTTCTGCAGCTGCAATCTACGGAACACGAGCCAATGCAGGGGTAATCATCATCACTACTAAAAGAGGTCAGGCCGGAGAATCTAAAGTAAGCTTTAGTCAAGATATTGGATATGCCAAAGGCCAAAACTTTATCGGATTTGATGATTGGGACGAAACCAAAGTAAGAAACTACTTCTCCGGAAGCCGTATCGATTCTGAATTGGCAGCTCTTCGTGCAGCACAAGCTGAAGGCAGAGTGACCGACTGGGAAGATTATTTCTACGGTGAGACCCCGCTGTTGTCAAATACCTCTGTCAGCATTAGTGGTGGCAACCAAAAAACACAGTTTTACAGCTCTGCCGGTTTCCAGACAGAAGATGGTATCATGAAGAATACCGGTTATGACCGTTATTCTTTCCGCTTGAACCTGGACCACAAGATTGGAAACTTTATCACGGTGAAGTTGAACAACAACTTTATCCGCACTGAAACCCAACGTGGTTTTACCGGTAACCAAAACAACACCGGTGGTAGTATCGGGTACAACATTGCCTATGCTCCTTCTTATGCCAACTTCTTCCCTGATGAAAATGGCGTTTATCCGGACAACCCTTATTTCGGAGGTAACCCGATTGACATTCGCGACAATGGTGTCAACGACTACAATGTAAACCGTATCATTACGGCAGGTGCCATTGACATAGACTTGTGGAGCACTGCCAGCACTTTCCTTAAGGCAAAAGTCAACGGAGGGGTAGACCTTGTGAATGGAGAATCTGTAGTTTATTTCAACGAACAGATGCAATACCAAAAAACCAGAGCCAATCCCGGTGATGTAGTTTGGGGTAATTCGCGAAACCTTAACTACAACCTGCAGGGATTCCTGGTGTTGAACTCTACCTTTGGCAAATTCAACTCCAATACAACCGTAGGTGCTGTACGTCTGGATCAGGATGTTCAATTCCTCGCTACCCGTGGACAAGGTTTGGCTGCCGGTCAGCGCAACCTTGCCTGGGCAAATGTAGTAACGGTAGCAAGTCAGCAAAACCAGCGCATCACGGATATGGGAGTTGTAGCACAGGAAGACTTGAACTGGGATGACAAAATCATCGCTTCCGTTGGGGTGCGTTTCGACAAATCTACGCTCAACAGAGATCAGCAAAAATACTACGCGTTCCCTAAAGCTTCGCTTGCAGTAAACCTGCACAACTTCATGGACAGTGGCTTGTTTGAGCAATTCAAACTTAGAGGTGCTTATGGGGAAACCGGTGGTTTGCCACAGTTTGGTTTTACCTTCGAACCACTTAACTCTACCATCATTGGTGGAAGCATTGGAGGAGTAGTTGGTACACAAGGGGTAGATGCCAACCTGGTACCGGAAACAGCTCAGGAGATTGAATTCGGTTTGGATATGGCAGTCTTGAATGGTCGTTTGACCCTGGATGCAACCGTTTACAACAAAAGTGTAAAAGACCTGATCCTGCCTCTTCGTCCCGCCGGATCTACAGGGATCAGTTCTATCCAAACCAATGCAGCTGACCTGGAAAACAGAGGAGTTGAAATCGGATTGGGCTTTATTCCCGTCAGAACAGCCAACTTTGAATGGAGCAACAGACTGTTGTGGTGGAGAAACCGCTCTGAAATCACTCGTTTGATCGTTCCCGAATTCAACACAGGTGGTTTTGGCTTTGCTTTGGGTACTTATGCCATTGCTGAAGGCTTTTCTCCTACTTCTATCGTAGGTAACCCGGACAACCCGGATGGCCCTGTTAAAAAGACCGTTTATGGTGACCGCCAGCCTGACTTCCAGATGTCTTATGCTACTTCTATCAGATTCCTCAAGCATTTTGATTTCTCTGCCTTGTTGCACTACCAAAAAGGAGGCGCTGCAATCAACCTTTCCGCTTATTTGTGGGACGATGGAGGTACTACTCCGGGTTGGGATGAAGATCCTGACGGAGACGGTGTATTCGTAGGTAACGAGCGTATCATCGAAGCTTTTGGTTCCGGTAATACAGGGGTATGGATTGAGCCAACAGATTACTGGA
>JALQTV010000074.1 GCA_023268675.1 Saprospiraceae bacterium
AATCAAGGAGTTTTTCCAGAACCTGGGAGGTACAGAGATAGATCTGACAAAAATAGAGAGCGATACTGTCGATTTCATTTATAAATCTGCACCTGAGGTGGAAATTAGCGCTCTCCCCTTGAATGATTGCGGTTTTTCTACCCTGGTACAGGGCGTTACGTACACCAATAAAATCAAGGTTTTTGAAACTTATGACGGGGGTAAATGCTACCTGGATGAAGCCGCACTAACCATCGATAACAGCATAGCAGATCTGGATCAATATTCCCTGCAAATGCAAGGGGGCGAAGCCACCATCAAATACATGGCCGGTCTTCCCATTTTGGCGGAGCCTTATATGAAAAACCTTCAGGTAACAGCTATGGTTGACGGGAGCACCGGAAGCAGTGTGGTGGAAGCAGCCGTTTTGGGCAAACGCCCGAGAACAACTACCTTTCAATCCAAATCGCCATCGATCCCTTTTTTGATCTTGAGAGACCCTCCGGGGGATGGAAGTTATTCTTATATAGAATCGGGCACTACCACTTGTCAGTCTTTCAGCGTGGATGTTTCAGCAGGTGGGGGAGGTGGAACAAGTGTTAAAACCAGTTTGGGTGCAGACCTTACCACCAGTGTAGGTATCGGAGCGGAAACAGAGTTGAAGGTAGAAACGACCGCAGACATAGGCCTTGAAACAACTTTTAATTATACTGCTGGTACGACCAATGAGGCAGAAATGTGCGTAACCATCAACAAACGCTACGAAACTTCTCAGTTGGATGACAGAGTGGGCAGTTCTCAAGGGGGAGACCTATTCGTCGGGACTGCCATTAACTTTATCTACGGCCTTACAGATGACCTGGAATACGATACAGATTCCTGTAAGTTTAATTTTTCTAACTCCATTACTGTCTATCCCGGAGGGTTTGAGACAGATTTTGCTTTTACCCAACACCAGATTGAAGGGGTGATAATTCCGGAATTGACCAATCTTGGAGAGACAGAGTCAGTAGAACAATGGCAGAAAATCCTCCAGATGAATGAGGACCAAAAGAAAAATGCAGTTTTCAAGCGAAACATTTCTTTTGATGCAGGGCCGGTATATGAAGAGAGCCAGGAAACCAGCGTTGCCAATTCCACTACTTTTTCTTATGATACAGAATATTCTGCCGAGATGGCAGCAACTTTCGGGGTGAAAGTAAATGGTGTAGGGGTCGAAGCGGGAATCAAAACTTCCTTCTCTTATTCCAAATCTGAAGCAGCTACTCAGTCAAATACCGATACTAAAACTGTTGGTTTTGTGCTGACAGACGATGATGCCAATGACAATTTTACAGTCAATATACTTGAGGATAAAAATTATGGTACGCCTGTTTTTGAATTGGTTTCCGGGCAATCAATGTGTCCCTGGGAAAAGGGGACGCAGAATAGGGAAGAAGTGAGTTTGGTGATCGACAAAAAAATTGCGAATAATGTAGCTTCCAATGCGCCGGCGGTTTTCAAAGTCACACTGGCAAATATCAGCCAGTCAGCTCAGACCATGAATTATATCCTCGCGATTCCTCCCGGATACAACCCCGATGGAGCTCAAATAGAAATTGTAGGCGCTAATTTCGAAACTCCGATACAGTTGCAACCTTTTGAAAGTAAGGTTTTTACGGTAACTGTCGAAAGAGGGCCTGAAGAATACACCTACACTGATCTTCGCATTGCAGCTTATTCTGAGTGTGAGTATGATCGTGCCTTGGGACTTGGAAATGATCCCAACGATTATGATGAGGAGGTTTTTAATGATAATCCTTTTTATAAGGAAGTTTCCATAGACGTTTATTTCATAGAACCTTGTTCAGAAGTGGACATTGCCATGCCTTCCAACAACGTGGTAACCACCTCCAGTGGAGATAATTTTTATCTGACAGTCAATAGTTATAACAAAAATGATTCAGACCTTGAATTGATTAGAGTTCAGTACCGACCCAAAGAGGGCGATGGTGCATGGATCAATATAGCGGAAATTGCCAAGGCAGATCTGGGGGCTGTATTCGAAATTGTCGAATGGAATACAGCAGAATTAAAGGATGGGATGTACGAAGTCAGAGCTATTACGAGCTGTACGTCTGTATCCCTTGCACCAGGGGTATCCACCCTTATCCCTGTGCGGATCGAACGCAAAGCTCCGGAATTATTTGGTACGCCCCAGCCGGCAGACGGAGTGTTAAGCCCTGGTGATGAAATCAGCATCCAATTTACAAAGAGGATTAATTGTAATGAGATTTTCCAGGCAGACGGAATTGGTACAAACATCAATAATAATAATTTGGGAGTCTATTTCGCTTCCTCCGGAGCATTGGTGGATGCTACAATTACCTGCAATGAGGATAAAATCACCATTGTACCAAATATTTTAAATCGGTTTATCGAAAATCAAACCCTCAGGGTTCAGGTAGAGGGCATTAAAGATCTGGTTGGTTCAGAACTAGAAGACCCTGTCGTATGGGAATTTTATGTCAATCGCTCTACACTCTACTGGGCCGGGGGTGCAATAGAGGAGGTGACGCAGGAGGGCAACAGACTTGAAATTACACGTGAAATCAGGAACCAGGGTGGGATTTCCATGGAATACAACATTGACGATATTCCTGAATGGATGGAGATATTCCCTAGTCAGGGGACGCTGGATCCGGGAACCTCCAAGATTGTAACGATTTCTTTCCCCGCCGATTTGATTACGGGGGATTACAGTACGACGATCAACATGACCACAGCCGAGGGAGAAGAACCACTGGAAGTTGCACTTCGGGTGGCTTGTGAAGGCCCCGACTGGCAGGTACTGGCTTCAGATTATACGAATTCAATGAACCTGACACTCGAATTGGATATCGAAGGTACTTTGTCAACAGATCGCCTGGATAGAGTAGGAGCTTTTGTGGGAGGTGAATTGCGGGGAGTAGCTAATATCCAATATGTCAGCAGCCTGGACAAATACCTGGCATTTTTGACTGTTTACAGCAATGAGGTAGTAGGTGAGACAGTGAGTTTCCGGATTTGGGATGCAAGGGAGTGCCTGTTGTATGGGAGTACGATGGAGACCTTCGATTTTGTGGCAGATGACCTTATTGGTTCTCCGGTAGTACCGGAAACCATACATACGAATAATCTTTTGTTGAGAACGATCCCTATCTACCCGGGCTGGAACTGGATATCTTATAATGTTCAGTTGCCCGATCCGTCGATTAATACCGCGCTGGGCAGCCTGACCAACCCTCAAAATGGCAGGATTAAGAGTCAGACGCAGTTTAGCCAGTATTTGAATGGGTCAAATTCTTGGGTGGGTACCCTCCAAAACCTGAGCCACCTGACAATGTACCAATACCGCTCAAGTAGTTTTGATTCGCTTGTCATGGTGGGGATGCCAATAAATCCTGCCACCACGTCCCTCAATTTGCGTGCAGGCTGGAATTGGATCAGTTACTTGCCGCAGCAGGGTCAATCGACTACGAATGCCTTGTCCTCGCTTACGCCATTGCAAGGAGATATCGTGAAGGGCCAGGGTACTTTTGCACAATACGTAGCCGGAGTAGGCTGGGTGGGTAACCTGACTTATATGAGTCCTTTAAATGGTTATCAGATTAAACTGACGAATGCGGATGTATTGACCTATCCGGTGCCATCGGGAAGTAGCCTGGAAGAAGAGATTGTTTATTACCAATCTACTCAAACAGACAGTGCGCTTTGGGTAGTCGATCCGGCAGAATACGAGATGAGTATGAACGTGATTTTGAAGGTGACGGATGATGAAGGAAAAAACATGCTGGCAGGATACGATGAATTGGGTGCCTTTGTGAATGGTCAGGTGCGGGGTTCGGGCAAACCGATATTCGTAGATGTGATGGATAGTTACCTGGTTTTCCTGACGATTTATTCGAATGAAGAAGGAGAGCAGATAAGTTTCAAATTATACGACGAATCGACTGGCGAGACCAAAGCGATTCGAGAGGAACTGGTGTTTATTGCGAATAGGATTATTGGCGAGGTAGAGTTGCCCTATAAGATGACCCTTGCCAACCTGGCTACTTCGACCAAAGAATGGAGTGCTTTTGATGAGAAAATAAGAATATACCCCAATCCGAGTATCGGTAAAATTACGCTTAGTTATCAATCAGATAAGGTTGCAGATTACAGAATGGTGGTTAGGGATATCCTTGGTAACAATATTTATGTAGCGAAAGGGACGACACAGGTAGGGGAGAATCTGATCGAATGGAATGGTTTTGACCAGCCTGCAGGGGTTTATTTGGTATCCTTTGAATCCGAGGGAGCGCTCAGCATGCACAAAATTCGCCTGATCAGGTGATGAGAATTGTAACCAACCTATTCAGGAAGGAATGAAGAAGGGCTATTTTTATTTGGTAATCGTTTTTTGGCTATTTGCCAACAGGAGTTTCTGTCAGGCACCTTCATGGACGGCACCCGACGGTCCTTCTTTTGCATATGCTGCTGATGTGACGGCTTTGCTGTATGTGGATGGCCAATTATCAAACAATCCATTGGACAGCATTGCTTATTTTCACAATGGGCAGTTGTTGGGTTTGAGCGCGACCTTTGAGGTGAATGATACCCTGTATTTCTTCATTCCTGTTTTCAGCAACAAGGCGCTGGGTGATACGCTGGAAGCGAAAGTGTACAGTTCAGTGCACGATGGAGTTTTTGCTGCTTCGCAAAAAATTGTTTTCCGGCACCTGGAAAGTTATGGATCGGTAACCAATCCTCTAATTATCGAGGTATATAACGACGGCGATTTTCCTATAGCATTGAATACCTTTCCTGAACAGGAAACATTTCAAGGAACAACTTTTGATACACTTTTTTTGTCAGAAATATTAATACAACGCGATTCTGACATTGTTGACTGGTCTTTTACTCCAAATCCGGATCTATTCGTTCAGTTGTTGGGAGATACCCTGATCATCTTACCGGACCCCAATTTTTTTGGAGCAACAAGTTTGTCTATAGGAGTGGTAGAGCGCACTGCCAATGCTTATAGTGCTTCGACTACTATCTCATTGTATGTGAGACAGGGTTATGCACCGCCAAATTGGATAGGTCCTCTTGAGCAACATTATGAACCAGGAGAGACCCCTGTCGCCATTGATCTCAATGGGCAATTGGATCATGGAGGCGGAGATTGTCTGGAATTTCAAATTTATCCCAGGATTGATACCATGATTCCTCCGGAACCTTATCCAGGCTGGGTAGCAGGGGGAGACAACCTGGCCCAGGGGGTCACGCTGGTTCTCAAAGCAGGATACACACCGGATTATATTTTTGAAAATCCCGGAGATAGCATGGCAGTGTTTATCGATGGTGAATTGAGAGCTGTGGCATCACCCACCCTAAGCGGAGGAGAGTGGGTTTATTTTTTGTTGGTCAGACATACGGCAATACGGGCGGACATGAAAGTGTCTTTTTATAGCGAAACACATGGCCGCTTATTTGAGCTACCTTATAACCTGCCCTTTGTAACGAATACCGAATTGGGTAATACAGACGAGCCTTATTTGGTCGATTTTGCTCCGCTCTCGCTAAGCGTCTCGGAAGATGGAATGCTAAGCTCGACACTTCAATTGGATACTTTCAAAGGGATTGTTTATTATGATATCATTGCCAGAGATTGTGATAATCCGGAGAATTTGGCAGATACTACGAGTGCTTTTATTTGCTACTACACAGATACAGACGGTGATGGCATATGCGATTTGGAAGACATAGCTGTCAATGATGCCTGCGATCCTCCCCAGCAGTCGGGGTATCAGGGATACAACCCATCCAATATGATTTGGGCAGCAGCGGATTGTGATGGCGACGGCGTGATCAATGGGATAGAATACGCAGACGGAACAGATCCTTACAGTTTGTGTGATTTTATAAAGGAAAGTATTACCGTGGCACAGACTGGAGTATGGGCGACAGCAGATTGTGATGGAGATGGGATTATCAATGGAGAAGAAGGAGACGAAGAAGTGGATACAGACAGCGATGGCATACCTGATTTTGTGGATTGGGACAGTGACAATGACGGATTGCTGGATGTGACCGAACAGGGTAATTTGGTAAGTGCTGATATAGATGGTGACAGTGTGTTGAATTATCTGGATTTGGACAGTGATGGGGATTATTGTTTGGATGCAATAGAAGGATCAGAGCCTTTTCGTGCTACAGATGTGGATTCACTGGGGCGTTTGTACAATCCGGGATTGTTGGTTCAGGTTGATTCCAATGGAGTACCCCTGATGGTTGCTGATGGAATGGTGGGACAGTTGAGGGGTGAAAATTGGGGAGATCCTACTCTCTTTGATTTAAATTGTAGTTTTGGTATCTCCGGAAAGGTTTGGTTGGATAATGATAGAAATGGTCGTTCTACGGGGGAATCCCCTCTTAGTCGAGCGTATGTGATGCTCAAAGGGGAGTCTTATTCGGGCAGAGTGGTGGAAGAACAGTTACAGACTTCGAATTCCGGCACTTATGAGTTTACCGAGGTATTTTTTGGAGACTATGAGATGAGCGTAAGCTTTGCCCAGCTACCGGATGATACGGCTTATGTTTTTACAATACCGGATGTGGAGGGGAATACCTATGATGAGTCTGATTCTGATTTTTCGCTGGAAACGGGAAAGGTCGTGGTGCCACAGCCTTCAGGTTATCTGGGTATCCGGAATCTGGATGCAGGAGTTTTTATCGATCGGGACAGGGATTTTATCCCGGATGTGATAGACCCGAATACAGCAGAAACAGACCTGATCGACCCCCAGGGTTATGTTTATTGTGAGTCATCCGGGGAGATAATCAGTGGCGGTAGCGTTAGTGTGACAGGTCCCGGAAGGGTTTACATGATAAAGGATGGAAGCGATGGCACTTACCAATGGTTTGTGGATGCTGCGGGTTATTATACGCAGATTTATACGCCCCCTGCAGGTTATAGTCTGAGCGGCACCTGCGGACTGACAGATACACTGGATCCGGATCCCGGAGTGACCCTACTTGGCAGCGGAGCCAAAAAGGGTTTCGATCAGTTGGCGGAGGTTTTTTGTGCAGATAACCCCTATTACAGGGTCTTTTATCTTACTCCGGAAGATTTGGTGCTCACCAACAACATTCCGCTGAGTTGTATGGAGTGCACCGTTCCGAATCGGTTGAAGGTGAGGGAGGTTACTGCCACTGATGCTCTGCTAAGCTGGCATTCTACCAATCTGCCTTTAAACGACAATACCTGCTGGACGGTAAAACTGGGTCCCCCTGGTTTTTTGCCGTCAGATGCCGGAGAAGACATTGTGCAGGTATCGGTCTGTGCTTCCAACCCGAATGTTGAGATCAGAGAAGATACGATAATATTGAGCCTGCCGGAAGGTACGCTCCAACCCGGCACAGAGTATCTATACTATGTGGCGGAAAGATGTGGCTCTGAGGGAATTTCTCAGTGGCGCTGCCTGCCATTGGAAGATGTTTTCAGGACTTATGATGCACCGTTTGAAGCATCAGCCAGCGACTTTGTTGCAGCCACTTGTAGGGAAGGCAGCGAAGGGTTTGTTCCGGATGGTTTCATGAGCATTTCGATTGAAGATGTATCCTGTGAAGGAAAATATACCATCAGGCAATTGGAAGGGCCACAAGTACTGTCGCCGCCAGCTTATGAGGGGGTAGGAGCAGGGACTTACCAATTCGCGGGAGCGGGAGGAGGCGATTACTTGTTTGAACTCGTGGAATACGGCAGTCAATGTCGTTTGGTGGATACGAGTATGCAGTTGCGTATAGTGATGGCTGGCGGAATAGACGAGGAAGCTCCGGTTTTTGTGTCAAGTCCGGATCCGGAATACAATATTGTTACAGGCAATTGCGGGAGCGATCGGGGCCTGATTAGCTTTGAGGCGAGAGCGGTAGATGGCTGTGAGGGAGAGGTGAGCATAGCTACACTGCTGATTGGTACCTCGGGAAACCCTGAGGGTTTTGTGCAGGAAATTTCAGCAGGTATGTATGTGGTCAATGCAGGGGTAGGAACTTACAGTCTATTGATGGAAGCGACTGACAGCTCTGGCAACAGTACCGTCATACAATCAAAGCTGATCGTCAAACAGGAACAGGCCAATTTTGATGCACTTTCGTGTGAAGACGAGGTCGTTGTCAAACTTGGAGACAATTGTGAGGTGTTAATAGAACCTTTTATGCTGCTACAGGGTGATTTTGGTTGCCTTGGCGCAAGGGATTTTGACATTACGATAGGAGACAGCAATACAGACAATGGCCCGATAGCAGACGGAGCAGGGAGGTATCCCTATCATATTGCATTGGCCGAATATCCTACGCAGGATGGACTGGCAGGTGATTTTGCTCCTGGTTTCTGGAGCTTGTTGCACAGCAGCAACAACAGGATATCGATCAATAAAGACAGCATACAACTTTTTAGAGATACTGTTGAAGGGCATCTGTCAGCCGCCTTTGTATTGCCTGCAAGGGGAGAATTGTCCTTTCATCTCAGAGGGGAAGGGGCCGCCGAAGGTTTTGAAATGTTGTTGCTGGATGAAACGGGCAGCAGGGTTGAGACATTTTCTCCGACATTGCCCATAGATACGACAATAAGTTGGAGAGGTGAATCGGCTTGGACATTAATTGCACAAAGTTCGGCAGGCAGTGGTTTGTTTGAAGCGGTAGTGGATGGTTTTTCGTTTGATTATGAAGGCAGCAGGCTGTCGGATTTTGATTTTTGTGGGGGATATATTGTAGTCGAAGATAAAAGTTTGCCGGAGGGAGTCTTGCCAAATGATACGAGACAGGCGATGCGGATGCGCTTTTTCAACGAATGGGAGGGGAGGCTGACTGAGGACAAACGAATGGCACCGGATGATTTTTCTTGTCTTCCCGGATTTATCCCCGATACGCTGGCTGTGAGTCCTTATGCTAGCTGGACTTTCATGCCGTCTGCTGCCGGTATTTATACCTTTGAGTCATCTTCGGATATGGCTCTGTCACTGGCTTTGTACCAGCAGAGCAGCGATGAATCACGATCAATTGCCACGCCGGATGCCAACAATGGCTGGTTTGATAAGGTCAACCCCTGCCGCAACCTGGTGGGGACAGTTTTGACGGGTGATTGGAATGCTGGCAAATTGCGGATGTCGCTGCCGCTCAAAGCAAAGCATGAATACACGCTGTTGGTACTTGGGGTAGGTGAAGGAGATTTCGCGATAGAGGTAGAAAAAGACGGCGAGGGAGATGCTATTGTGGGCTATGAGTTACCCGAATCGGGATTTTTTCCCGTCAGGGAGGAAGCAAAAGCATACCCCCTGTATTGTTCGGATGTGGATAGTTTGCTGTTACCGGGTGTGGGCCCGCATTGTTATGAGATTGGATCTCCTTTTACGGAATCCGCAATAACAATTGCACCCTATCTTGAAAAACACCTGTCTTATACGGGTTTTCCGGAAGTGTCAGACAATTGCGGTCCGGTGACGGTTTGTGTGTCGGATAAATTGATATCCAATGGAGATTGTGGAGAAGGGGTGATCGAAAGGCGCTTCACGATGGAGGATGCGGCAAAAAACAAGGGAGAATGGACCGATTCTACGGGTTTGATTGGCATTCAGCGGATATATTTTTCACCCATCCCGATGACAGCGATCAACCGGGCGAGTAGTGTACAATACCTGGAATGCGACGAAAGTTTTGCGCTGGACAGCCTGGGTTATCCGCATCCGAGCGTGACGGGATATCCGTTCGTAGCATCTGCTTTTGGCTTCCATGACCTGGCTTATGAGTGGTGCAACCTGGCAGCGAGTTACCGGGATGTAAGCAGTAGTTCGGGTTGTGCCGGCGGACTGGGATTGGAGCGGGAATGGACGATCCTCAATTGGTGCCGCCCCTCGGATCTGCAAATTGTGAGACAAGTGATCAGGATCGGTGATTTTACACCACCGATACTGGAAATAGAAACAACAGACAAAGATTTAATCCGAATCGATGCCCTTCCTGGTGCGTGTTATGGCAAACTGACCTTACCCGGTATCCGGGTGACGGACAATTGCAGTGGGGTAGATTCGTCGGGTGTGATATGGGAAGAAGAGGTGCTGGTTCCCGTTGTGGATGTTTTCGGCAACTGGGTAGGGGAGTATAAAGAGTGGCAGATACGTGGCGAATATGCTCCGGGCGACACTCTGAGCGGTGCTCAGCCGGGAAAAACCTACCGTCTGGTGTATGAAGCGAGGGATGAGTGTGGCAATACGGCCAGACAGTTCACAGGGCTGAGTGTGCTGGAAAATGTAGCGCCATTTGTGGCTTGCAAGGAGAATTTAGCGGTAAAACTTTCGAATGGGGTAGCAACGCTGAGCCGCTCACTTTTTCTGGCGGATGTAGGCGACAACTGCGAGATAGTCGATTTTTATGTTCGCCGACAATTGGATAGTGCAGCACTGGCTTTTTATGAGGCGTCAGGACTGTCGTCCAAAAAGAGGACCGATACAGATACAACAGTGTGGGTGAGCAATCACAGGATCAATGCCAACGGTCGCGAGCTGCGAATATTTGAGGATACACTGGATGGAGAAGGATACGTTTGGCAGGATGAGGTGCTTTTTGTGTGTTCGGATACAGATAAAGAAGTAGTGGTGGAAGTGCTGGTAGTGGATGGGTCGGGCAATCGGACGAGCTGTTGGCTGACTGTATCGGTTGAAAATGAGGAGTTGCCAATTATCATCCCTCCGGTAAATTTCCGTTTGGGATGCACGGACTCGGGTATAGCCTTGCCTCCTGACAGAGAAGCATACCTTGACTTGACAGAAGAAGCCAGGTCAATTCTGCATAAGGAACTGGACGAACGCTTCGGACCGG
>JALQTV010000075.1 GCA_023268675.1 Saprospiraceae bacterium
CCTTTTAAAGTAACACATTTTACTTTTATTGTGGTCATTTATTGACCCCTCTGAGAAGAGATATCCATCACTTCGAAATAAAATGGTTTTGTACTATTTAGTCATTGAAATGCCCATATGTAAGTTCTTTTGATTCCTTGGCTGCAACTTTGAACAATAGGGGGAGAGGAAATAATCAATAATATTTCTTCAAATCATACCCCACAAAATTCCTATTCACTTCATCACAAACCCTCCCAACCGTTCCACTACCCATAAAAGGGTCAAGAACTAAATCACCTTCTTTTGAAGTTTGAAGAATCGGGAGCAAAACAATCTGTTGAGGGAATGGAGCGGGATGTTCTCCTTCAATATTAAGTTTTTGATTGGCTACCGCACTTCTCACAATATCCTCACTCCAATAATCACCCATGTTCTTCCCGTTTGAATTCGGTATATATGGAGAAACCGAATCTGAATATTCACCACTCACACTTCTGTGTCGTGGTGGAAGAGATGGTTTGGTTTTATCCGAGAGAGGGGATAGGGTTGGGTAATATTCATACTCCATTGTTTTCACAAAATGAAAGATGTATTCATAAGATGGTGTAAGGTTGGATTTGGAAGAAGAAGGTTTAGGATTGGTCTTTGACCAAATGATGGTATTTCTGAGTATCCAACCTTGTTCTTTCAAACTTTCTGAAACTTTGAATGGAATGTTTTGAAGACATCCGTTTAGGAGCTTGGGAAACCTCAACAATATCTTCCCGATTAACTCTCTCTTCTCGAATCTTTCCTTTATTGTATAACCCAAACACAATCACATTGGTGAATGGTTTTCCCATTGGAGACAACAACCCTTCCTCATTGAGGATTTTAGAGATTTTTCTGTAACCAATAGGGGTTACACTTTTCTCTTTATACCCACAAATACGATTGAACAAATACTCCTGATATTCAGAATAATTTGAGTCCCAAAGTTTGGTGGTAATAATTGATACAGAGAAACTTACAACAACACCACAGGGATTACAACTTCCGTCCCATAATGTTACTCCACTGTCACCGACTTCGCCAGATTTCTGGGCTGATCTACATTGCACCCGCGCATCACAGCGATGTGATAGGAAAGCAGCTGCAGAGGGATCACAGAGAGCAACGGGCTCAAAGGCTCCAGGGTTTCAGGAATTTCTATGGTGTAATCCGCCATGTCGCGAATCCAGGTGTCTCCCTGAGTGACCACAGCGATGACCTTGCCTTTTCTGGCTTTGACTTCCTGGATATTGCTGGCAATTTTTTCATGGGCACTTTGATTCGTTGCCAATACGATAACCGGCATTTCTTCATCGATCAGAGCAATAGGACCGTGTTTCATCTCGGCTGCAGGATAGCCCTCGGCGTGGATGTAGGATATTTCTTTTAGTTTGAGCGCTCCTTCGAGTGCTACGGGAAAATTGTAGCCCCTGCCCAGGTACAGCGCATTGGACTTGTCCTGGATTTCGACAGCGATGGAGCGAATCAGCTCATCCTGTTCGAGTACAGCTGCTACTTTATCCGGAATGGTTTCCAATTCCTGCAACAAGTCCCGGAAATAATCCTCCGCTATGGTTCCCTTACGATGCCCCAGGTGCAGCGCCATCAAGGTCAACAGGGTCACCTGAGCGGTAAATGCTTTGGTAGAAGCTACTCCTATTTCAGGTCCGGCGTGGATGTACGAACCTGCATGGGTGTTGCGGGCGATGGAAGAACCTACTACATTGACCACTCCATAAGTCAGCGCGCCTTTTTCACTGGCCAACTGTAGGGCAGCCAGGGTGTCAGCTGTTTCACCGGACTGGGAAATGGCGATGACTACATCTTCTTCTGATAAAATCGGATTGCGGTACCTGAATTCCGAAGCATACTCTACCTCCACCGGAATGCGCGCCAGGTCTTCAAACAAATATTCTGCAATCAGCCCAGCGTGCCAGGAGGTTCCGCAAGCGGCGAAAATCAAACGCCGAGCCTCCGTAAGTCGGCTGCCACATGCTTCGATGCCTCCCAGGTGCACCCAACCCTCCCTTGCATTGATGCGACCACGCATGCAATCTGCGATGGTCCGGGGCTGATCGTGGATCTCCTTCAACATAAAATGATCAAAGCCTCCCTTTTCGAGCATTTCAATGTTGATATCGAGTTCCTGTACAGTGGGTTTGAGCAATTCGTTGTGAATGGTTTTGATCTCGAAAGTTCCTCCTCTCCTAAGCACTACCATTTCCTCGTCTTGCAGGTAAACGACCTTGTTGGTATATTCTGCTATCGGGGTAGCGTCCGATGCCAGATACAAAGCATCCTGGCCAATGCCCAACACCATAGGACTGGCTTTTCGGGCGCCGATCAACAAATCCGGATTGTCTGCATCCATCACTACGATGGCATAAGCACCTACTACCCTTTGCAGTGCCATCCGGACGGCAGCTTCCAGAGGTACTTCTTCTGTTTCCATGATGGCTTCTATCAAATGCACCAGTACCTCCGTATCCGTCTCACTGGTAAAGCTATGCCCCTGCTTTTCCAATACCGCCTTCAACAAGGCATAATTTTCAATGATGCCATTGTGTACCAGCGCCAATCGTCCGCTTGCACTCACGTGTGGATGTGCATTGGCATCAGAGGGAGCACCGTGAGTAGCCCAACGCGTGTGACCTATTCCTGCGTACCCTTTCAGAGAAGCATTCTCCGTGAATTCGACCAACCCTGCAACCTTGCCTTGTTTCTTGTAAACTTTCAGAGAAGGATCCAGCAGTGCCACACCGGCACTGTCATAACCCCTGTATTCCAGACGCTGCAAGCCTTTCACCAGAACGGGAAAGGCTGCGTCATTTCCAATGTAGGCGACAATTCCACACATAGGATGACTGTTGTGTTTTTGTTATTTGAGCGTTGGTTCTTAAAAGAACCAAAATATCTTTTCCTTACAGCGGCGTATAAGTCAATTTAAGCTTCATTGGCAGGCGACTGTGCGTAGCACCGTGCACAATAGACCTGTCAGCTGTTCTGTCCTTGTTGAGCAAAGAAATGTACAGTTCCGTGGGAGCTGTCCCCTCTACCATTTTTTGGAAGTGAGAAGAAATGTTCAACTTATAAGCCGATATAAAATCTTCATAACTTTCTGTTCCCCCATAAGTAGCATCCAGATCCAGCCTTCGATCCAGATTTCCCTGGATGTCATCAATAAGCACAATTTCCCCATCCGCATTCGTGTAATACAACATGATTCTGTCGATCAAAGGATAGGATTTGTAATCTTCATTGCTTTCAGAAGCTACAGGAACGTACAACTCCGCTTTATTCACGATCACATCCCCCAGGTTTTTCGCATGAGGAATGCTCACCTTACCGATGACACCTGCCATCCCCTGGACAAAAACCAGGGAATCTGATACCGACTCAGCATTGACAAACTGTTCTACCGGTGCTCCGCTGATATCGTGCTGAAACTCAGTGTAGCGAGTACTGAACAAATCCAGGTTAAACTGAAACTGCTGGTTCAAGGTATCGTCACGAGTGTAATACAACATTACCCCTGTATAAGCATCCAGCAAATTGATCCCCAGCATGCCCTTTGTTTCTGACGTAGGCCGGATGGTCAATCCTCGAAGATAATTCAGGAAGTCGTCGTTACTGGAAAAGAAACTCGTATCCAGGCTCATAATCTCCTCGCCAAACTCCCGTGCGAGGGGAATTCTCAGCTGCGAACGACTCACCGTATCCCGCACATTCAGCGCGTAATCATAAAATGTAATCGAATCCAGGTTTGGAACGAAAGTCTTGCTTCCGAGAGGCATAGGATTATAAGTGAAACTCTGGTCAGATGTCAAATTTGCAGAAGGCAGATCCTGATCGAGTCTGAACACTTCCAAACCAAAAGGCTCTTCCAATGGGCCATACAAACCTGCTGAATCATAAGCCAGGATCAGTACAATAGAATCCAATTCGGCATTTGAAAAATCTACCGAAACAAATTCCAGTTTAGGCTGAATGTACATATTGGAAACACTGACCCCGAAATAAGGATCATCCAGGCGTCCAAGCAGATAATTGGCCTGGACAAAAGTCGTATCGCTGGTAACTACAGGTTCCCCTGCAATCGTTTTCGTCAACAGGGTAAGCGTATCTGTCGATTCGGTACCCAGTTGATCCTCTTCCAAAAGATCTGATCCAAACAAAGCAGGATCACTGCAAGCAGAAAAAAACAGAGCCATTGAAGCCAAAAGCAAACCAAGCCCCTTGCTTATACCTTTCATAAAAGATGTAGTTGTTACGGATTTGAACTGCAGCATTCGGAAGAACACCATGAATTGATTATAGGATTCACCTGATAAACTGAAAAATTGTTGCATAAAGATCAATGCTCTACCTCTTCAGCCATCAATGCGTTGTAGAAGTCCATGTATTCAGCAAAAAACTCTCCTTCCCGGTTGTAAGGCAACAGCGGTTTGTCGGCACTGTCCAGCTTTTCTCTCACCTGTGCTTCCACTTCTTCACTGCCCATCACCACACCATCTGAGAAAGCAATCGCGCCTTCATGGAGCGTGACACCGTCTTCCCCTGCGTAAGCTTTCATTTCGTTCTCAGAGATGCTGTTGATACCGGCTTTCGCCAAAAAATCTTCCTTGTCGAAGGACTTCTCTTCCGTTTCCTTGTAAACGGAATAAATTACCTTAGACCCCTGGAAAATAGGTTCGTTGGTATAAGCCGTTTTCAGGTACATGGGTATCAAACTGGTCATCCACCCATGACAATGAATGATATCAGGAGCCCAGCCAAATTTGCGCACTGTCTCCAATACCCCTTTGCAAAAGAAAACCGTCCGGTCTGTATTATCTTCGAAAGGATTTCCCTTGTCGTCATGAAAAAGGCCTCTTCGTTTGAAAAAATCTTCATTGTCAAGAAAATAGACCTGCATTTTTGCTTCCTGCAAAGATGCTACCTTGATGATTAGTGGAAAATCATCATCGTCAACAATGATATTCATCCCCGATAGCCGTACTACCTCATGCAACCTGTGCCTGCGCTCATTGATGGCTCCGAAGCGCGGCATTAAGATCCTGATTTCCATGCCATTTTCCTGAATGTATTGGGGAAGTTGTCTGGATATTTCGGCAATTTCGGAGGCAATATCGGTGTAGGGATTCATTTCCTGTGTGACGATCAGCACTTTCTTTTTACTCATAAGGCCCTTATCTAATTAAAAATGCTTTTATAAGCTATTCAAACAGACGTGCAAAGTTAGCAATTTTCAGGGAATTTTTCCACTCGGAGGCCATTTGCCTTCGGTTTAAAAAGTATCTTCGGTAATTATTTCGCGGTTAAAGTCAAAGCATGCTACTTTTCAAAAAAACAAAAGACCTTCAGGATTATCTGGCCAAAGCCAAAAAACAAGGGCAGCGCATGGGCTTTGTTCCTACCATGGGTGCCCTTCACGAGGGACACATGGAATTGATCCGCCGATCGGCTGCTGAAAACGACCTGACCATCTGCAGCATTTATGTAAATCCAACTCAATTCAATGAACTTTCCGACCTGGAGAAATACCCCAGAACACCGGAAAAAGACCTTCTCTTGTTGCGGGAAGTTGGTTCGCTCATCATTTTTTTTCCTTCCGACAAGGAAATTTATCCGGATGGCCCCTCCAACGCTCCCCTTATTGACCTCGGTCATCTCAATGAAGTGCAGGAAGCTGCTTTCCGCCCCGGACATTTCGACGGAGTCGTACAAGTCGTTCACCGCCTGCTGTCTATCGTACAACCCGACAGACTTTACATGGGACAAAAGGACTACCAACAAGTCCTCGTAATTCGCGAATTGATCAGGCAAAAGTTACCCGACACAACCCTTGTCATGTGCCCCATCGTGCGCGAAGCAGATGGCCTTGCCATGAGTTCCCGAAATGTCAGACTGGATACCGGCTTTCGCCAAAAAGCTCCGCTGATTGCAGCAACGCTGGAAACTGCCGCCGCTCAACTGCCAGAAAAAGCCATAGCCGAAATCAAACAGGAAGCCATAGACAAACTCAATGAAGCCGGCTTCAAAACAGAGTACTTCGAAATCTCCAACGCCGACACCCTTCTTTCAGTCGGACAACTAAGCCGGGAAGCTGACCTTGTACTGAGTACCGCCGTCTGGGCAGGCGAAGTAAGGTTGATAGACAACCTGCTTGTGCCGATAAACTTTTAAAGCACTAACTTTGTTATCGGCAATTTAACCAAATGAAACATCCATGCTGATCACCCGTTTTAAATCCAAAATCCATCGCGTGCGTCTTACCCAGGCAGACCTAAATTATGTAGGAAGCATCACCATAGATGAGGCACTCATGGAGGCAGCCAATATACAGGATGGGGAGAGAGTACAGGTAGTCAACAACAACAATGGCGAGCGCCTGGAAACATACGTAATACCCGGACCACGAAACTCAGGCGTCATCCAGCTCAACGGTCCTGCTGCCCGGAAAGCAGCCGTGGGTGATATTCTCATCATCATTGCCTATGCCCTGATGACTCCCGAAGAAGCCCGCAGCTTTGAACCGGTGATTATTTTTCCGGATGAGCAGAACCACTTACCTTTGTCTGATTAATGCTTTCTTTGTCAAAACCCCAACGCTGTGCCACGTCAACTGATCCTGAATTTCTTAAAATTCCTCCTCTTCCTCGGAGTAGGTGTGGGAATCCTCTACCTGGTATATCTCAATCAAAATGCTGCCTACACCGAAGATTGTGCACTCAAAGGCATAGCGGGTGAAGATTGCAGCCTCTTGCAAAAAGTATGGACAGACTTCAAAAGCGTAAATTATCTATGGATCCTGCTTGTACTGCTCGCTTTTACCCTTAGCAATGTAAGCCGGGCACTGCGCTGGAACATGCTGCTCCGCTCTCTCGACTATCGACCTACCTTTACCAATGCCTTTCTTACCACTTTCATAGGATATTTTGCCAACCTGGGATTGCCGCGCATGGGAGAAATTGTCAGGCCGGGGATGATGGCTCGTTATGAAAAGATGAAAGTAGAAAAAGTAATCGGTACCGTAGTACTGGAAAGGATGGTAGATGTGGTTACCATCCTCATCGTAACCGCAACAGCCGTTTTGCTGGAATTTGACAACATAGCCGGCTTTTTCCTGGAATATGCTGACCTTTCGGAAAAACTCGGAGGCCCCATGGCACTGCTACCCTGGATAATTGCTGCCTTTTTTGCCCTGGCAGGGCTATTTTATGCTTTTCGCAAAAAAATGCTTCAGAGTGCCCTTTTCAACAAGATAAAAGAACTGGCCACAGGTTTTTGGCATGGCCTGCAATCTATCCGAAAAATAGACCGGCCCGGACTTTTCATTTTTCATAGCCTTACCATCTGGGTACTGTACTACGCTATGACTTATTTCTGCTTCCTTTCTTTCGGTCCCACGGCAGGACTTTCTGTCGTTGCTGCACTGGTAGTCTTTGTCTTCGGAGGCTGGGGCATCGTCATTCCCTCCCCCGGGGGCATGGGAACTTACCACTTTCTGGCACAAACAGCCCTGGCTATGTACGGAGTAAGCGGAGACGACGGATTCTCCTGGGCAAATATTTCCTTTTTTTCCATACAAATAGGCTGCAATGTCCTGATTGGCATCATTGCCCTGATCTTGCTGCCCATTGTCAATAGAAATTACCAACCCAAACACCTGATTAGCGATGGCGGAAATGATTGACCTGGTGCAACAAAAAATATTGGACAAAGAAGGCATCCGCAATCTGGCAGCCACCTGGATTGCAGCAGGAAAACAAATAGTTTTCACCAATGGCTGCTTCGATCTGCTGCACTACGGACACCTGCATTACCTCGCCGAAGCCCGTGACCTGGGACACAAACTCATCATAGGCATCAACAGCGAATCCTCCGTAAAGCGGCTCAAGGGTCCCACCCGCCCTATCAACGACGAAGCTACCCGCTTCCACCTGCTTGCGTCCCTCTTTTTTGTCGATGCAGTAGTCCCATTCGAAGAAGATACTCCCTACGAACTCATAGCCGCCATCAAACCACAGATACTGGTCAAGGGCGGAGACTGGAAGCCCGAACAAATTGTCGGCTCGGATATTGTCCTGGCCGCAGGTGGAAAAGTCCTCAGCCTGCCCTTCATCGACGGGTACTCTACCACACATATCGAACAAACCATACTCGACAGACACCAACGCTAAAACCCCAAACAACATGACAACTGTAGGCCAAATCACCCAATACCTGGAATCTATCGCCCCCCTCAGCTATCAGGAGAGTTATGACAATGCAGGCCTGCTCACCGGAAACAAAGACCAGCAAGTAGGAGGCGTTTTAGTTTGTCTGGATGCCACCGAAGCTGTCATCGACGAGGCCATACAACGAAATTGCAATGTCGTGGTGACCCACCACCCCATCATCTTCCGGGGCTTGAAAAAACTCAACGGCAAAAACTATGTCGAGCGAACCATCATCAAAGCCATCCGTCACGAGATCGCCATCTATGCCATCCATACCAACCTGGACAATGTATATTACAACGGGGTCAATCAACAGATAGCCGAAAAACTTGGCCTGCGCGATACCACCATCCTTCAACCTTCCTCTGCGCTGTATTCTCTGTGGGTAACCCTGCCCGAATCCCACCAGGAGAATTTTTGCATGGAACTCACTACCCTGGGGGCAGAAGCCATCTCCATCAATCCGGTCAACCTCCCTGAAAGTGCCCAGGCTCCTCAGGTTCGACTGGAATTCAAAGTGCCCGGAGGTCTCAAAAATACCATTCTTGCTGCCATGCAGCGATTGCCGGAAATAGACCTCACAGACTTTTCGCTCGCAGTACTAGAGAACAAAGATGTCACCGTTGGAGCAGGAATGATAGGCTTCCTACCCGAACCCATGTCCGGTAAAGCCTTTTTGCAATGGGTCAAAACCAACATGGAAATATCCTGCATCCGTTATACTGATATCCCCGACAAACCCATACAGAAGGTAGCTCTTTGCGGAGGAGCCGGCAGCTTTTTACTCTCCACGGCCATCAGCCACGGAGCCGACGCCTTCGTCAGTTCAGACTTCAAGTACCACGAATTTTTCGACGCAGAAGGAAAAATACTCGTAGCCGATATCGGACACTTTGAAAGTGAACAATATACCATAACATTATTGGCTGAACTATTGTCAAAAAAATTTACTAATTTTGCGGTTCATTGCGTGAAAACCAACACCAATCCGGTTAATTATTTCTTTTAAGCAGCTATTCCACATTAAACTCGTATATATCGTATGGCAAAAGAACCTACCGTTGAAGAAAAACTAAGACAGCTTTACGAACTCCAATCTATTGACTCTCAAATAACTGAATTCGAAATCCTCAAGGGAGAACTACCCATGGAAGTGAGTGACCTGGAAGATGAAATCGCAGGTCTGGAAACTCGAAATGCCAAACTGGACAGCAACATCAAGGAATTCGAATCCGAAATCAACCGACACGAGGCCAATATCAAGGAAGCAGAAAACCTGATTCTGAAATACCAGAAGCAACTCGATAACGTAAAAAACAACCGCGAGTTTGATGCATTGACCAAGGAACTGGAACTGCAAAAACTCGAAATTCAGTTGTCTGAAAAGAAAATCAAACAAGCCGGACAGGAAATCTCCAATAAGGAAGAAACCCTAAAGGCTACTCAGGAAAGATTGGATGCCAAACAGAAAGAACTCGACATGAAAAAAGTCGAATTGGCTCAAATCATCGAAAAGACAGAAAAAGAAGAGGAAAAACTTAAGAAGAAGGCTGAAAAAGTCCGCAAGAAAATCGAAGACCGCCTGATCAAAGCTTATGACCGCATCCGCACTTCTTACCGCAACGGCCTGGCCGTCGTTACCGTAGAAAGAAATTCCTGCGGCGGTTGCTTTAACATGATTCCTCCACAAGAGCAGCTGGAAATAGCACAGCGCAAAAAAATCATCGCTTGTGAACACTGCGGAAGAATCCTGGTAGACAATCATATCATGGAAGATCTGACCGAAAACTTACAGCCCGTTTCAGAAGTAGAAGATTAAGCTGTCATTGACGGCGCAGGTGCCATATTACCATGAAACCGCTCAGCCTGCTTGTCGCCTTCCTAAGCTTAAGCAGCTTGTCAGCTCAGCAACCCGGCTATTTTTATTATAGCTCCCGAGCATCAACGGCCTACAAGCAGATTACCGCTCTTCGGTTCGAGTCAGCAAAACATACTTTGTCAAAGCTTCGAACCGAAGAGCCTTCCAATCTGGTCGTTGACCACCTCGAAAATTACCTCGATTTTCTCCATGTCTATCTGTTCGAAATCCCTACAGATTACGAGCGCTTCAAATCCGCCCGCCGGCAAAGACTGGCCAATATCCAATCCGGAGACCCTCACTCTCCTTACTACCTTTTTATCCAGGCAGACATACGCCTTCAGACTGCGCTTGTAAGGCTCAAATTCGAAGATTACTTCACAGCATTCCTGGATATACGGACGGCGTGGAAGCTCCTGACCGAAAATCAGGAAAAATTTCCCGATTTTTTACCCAATATCAAAGACCTCGCTACCTTAACTGCCATCCTTGGAACTGTGCCGGAACAATACCGGACAGGGCTGAAATGGCTCAGCGGCATGGAAGGCGATCTAAATCAAGGCATAGCAAGCCTCGACAAAATTGCAGACAAAGACTTCGTATTTGCCAAAGAAGTCACCCTCAT
>JALQTV010000076.1 GCA_023268675.1 Saprospiraceae bacterium
ATTACACATTCCTCTGGGACAATGGCACTCGATCCGATGAGGTAAGGGGGCTGAGCAGTGGCTTACATCAGGTCACGATTACGGATAGCAAGGGCTGTA
The DNA here is from genome assembly GCA_023268675.1 of Saprospiraceae bacterium. Classification (GTDB taxonomy): domain Bacteria; phylum Bacteroidota; class Bacteroidia; order Chitinophagales; family Saprospiraceae; genus JALQTV01. The sequence goes on from JALQTV010000076.1 coordinate 100, forward strand.
GCCAGGTCACAGAGGTAGAGATACCGGAAAACATCCTGCCTATGAGTTTGGCTTTTGACCAGGAGCAGCGCATCGTTTGTGCTGGAGAACCTACGGCAGTACTCAGTGTGAAGGTAAATGGCGGCAAGGGCCCCATGACCTTTGCCTGGAGTGATGCTGCTGTCAATCAGGCTCGCCGCGAGAAGCTGGGCGCCGGAACCTACGCCGTTACCGTGACAGATGCGCTGGGAACTGCCACTGAGGGCAGTTTTGAAATTAAAGAACCGGAGCCCATGGAAGCTCAGGTGGCCATTTTAAATCCTGCGGTTTTTGGCGAAGCCAATGGCAAGGCAGAAGTAAACGCAAGTGGGGGTACCCCTCCTTATACTGTGACCTGGGACAATGGGGTTCGCGAGACACAGGCTTTGAGATTGACAGCAGGAGCGCACCAGGTTTCTGTGACAGACAAAAACAATTGCTTATTGGCGGTGGATTTTGTCGTTCCGGAAAACGTCCTTCCTTTGGCTGCAACCATCACTGAGGTAGCTGCCAATGATTGCGCCGGTGGCAAAAACATCGCTCTTAAGGTAAATGTCTCCGGTGGAAAGGGGCCATACAATATCAATTGGGGCCAGGAAGGAGTTTCGGGCTTTTCTCCAAAAGGACTGGCTGCGGGCACCTATAATGCAACCATCACGGATGCAGAAGGTTCTACCCTGATTAGCTCCATTGAAGCGATAGACCCTGATCCTGTTCAGATTAGTATCAGAGGGGTAGTTCCTGCTAGTACGGACGCATCGGATGGCAAAGCCAGCGTGTCGGCTTCAGGGGGAACAGGAAATTATACCTTTGCCAGGGATAATGGCGAAACTGCTTCTTCTGTAAGCAACCTGGCTCCGGGAGAGCATCGCGTTACGGTTATGGATGCGAGTGGTTGTACCGCTACAACCAGCGTCACCGTCGCCGAAAACATCCTGCCTCTTGTTTTGGACCTCAACCTGCTTACACCGGTTGTTTGTATGGGAGATGCTTCTGCTTCTATAGCTGCAAAAGTAAGTGGTGGAAAGAAACCCTACGCCGTGAAATGGAGCAATGGCAGCATCGGAGAGTCTATCAGTGGCTTGCAGGCAGGGCGGTACTCGGCAACAGTAACGGATGCTTCTGATCAGGAAATCACCCGAAGCCTTGAAATTCGAGACGCACCTTTGCTGGAAGTCAATGCTGAGCAAAGCAATCCGGCTTCGGCCAATCAAGCTGACGGTACGGCTGTGGTGGAAGTCAATGGAGGAGTGCCTCCATACAATTATACATGGAATACGGGAAGTACAAGTGCTACGCTTTCAGGCCTGGCTCCGGGTGCATTTAAGGTGACGGTTACCGATGCGGCAGGGTGCCGGAAAGAAAGTAGTGTGACGATAGTAGAAAATATTTTGCCGCTGGCGCTAAGCCTTCAAATAGAGGACGCCCTGGCATGTTCGGGAGATGAAAATGGCAGGATTAGCGCACAGGTTTCGGGTGGTAAATCTCCCTTTACTTTTACTTGGAGCAATGGAAGCAATGCAGAAGAACTGAGTGGATTGGCTGCAGGGGAATACAGTGTGACGATCAGCGATGTTGCAGGTCAGAGCACGAGCCAAAGTGTGGTACTGACTGAACCTGAGCCTTTGACTTTAGAAATAGCCGATGAAAGCCCCGCCAATACCAGTCAGTCTGACGGCATGGCAGAAGTAGCTGCAAATGGTGGTACCGCGCCCTATACCTTTGCCTGGAGTAATGGAACAGCGGGTGCTCGTGCAGAAAATCTGGCACCGGGAACTTATGAGGTCAGCCTGGTAGATGCCAACGGATGCCAAACCGAAAAAAGTATTGTCATTACAGAGGATATCAAACCGCTTACAGCAAGAATTGCCTTGTTAAAACTGATTGATTGTGCCGGCAATGAGAATGCAGCGGTTCGCTTGTTGAAAGAAGGGGGTAAGGCTCCCTTTGCGTATCAGTGGAACAAGGAGGGCTTGGAGGGAACAGAATTGAAAAATCTGGGAGCCGGAGAGTATGTTGTGACCGTTACGGATGCGAGCGGGCAGGAAACTACAGCAGAAATTAAAATTCTGGAGCCACGTCCATTAGAGGTGACCGTGATAGAAACAAGGTCTGTGACCACTCCTGAAGAGGCGGATGGCAAAGCACAAATCCAAATAGGTGGAGGTACAGGGCCGTTTAAGATCAGGTGGGAAAACGGAGAACAAGCACTGTTGGCTACTCGCCTGCAAAAAGGTGCCAACAAGGTAGTGGTTACGGATGGCAGAGGTTGTGAAGCAACAGCGGAAGCCAACATTGCAGAAAGAATTCTTACAGAACTGACTCCCTCAAGCCTGAGACCCGGACAGACAATTCGCATGCGTAGCCTGGAATTCGAAGCAGACAGTTCCAGAATCACACCGGAGTCCGTTCCGGTATTAGAGGAATTGTTTGGGTTTTTGAAAGACAACCAAGAAATTGCTGTAGAAATCGGAGGACATACCAGCAACATTCCTACTCATGAGTATTGCGACAGTTTGTCTACGGCCAGAGCCAAAGCGATTGCAGAGTACATTGTCAAAAAGGGAATTCCCGCCGATCGTGTTCAATATTATGGATACGGAAAACGAAATCCGATATTTTCCAATCAAACGGAGGACGGAAGACAAAGAAATCAACGGGTGGAAATAAAAATTCTGCGGACTACCAGCCCGTAGTAAGGACAGGGCACGCCCACAAAAAAGGGGGACCCAAAGGTCCCCCGAAAATGTATTTGTGGTCAATATCCAAAATTACACGATCGAAAATCAATACTCCTGGTCGCCAAAACCGCCGCCCTCGCCACCTTCTCTCCTGCCTCCTCTGCCACCTTTTTGTTGCGACTGATTGATACGGTAGTTGAAGGTAAGGATAGCTTGTCGGGCTCTCCAGTGCGAATCACCACGGGAGTAGAAATTATCTCCGAAGTTTTCATATCGGTATCTTCGGGAATTAAAAAGATCTCTGACACTTAGCGTTAGGGTTCCTTTTTGTTTAAGTATGTCTCTGCTGGCACCGAGATCCAGTGCAGCGATGCTTTTTGAATTGCCCTGAGCTGTAGCTCTTGGAGCGCGGTAAAAAACATTCCACTGCAAATCGAGGTTTTTGGCCAGGGTCATGCGGGAATTGACTCTTCCAAACCAGGTGTAGGTATCCACTTTAAAGGATTCATTGATATTGGAGCCATCTACTACTGAGTAGAAGAAATTGGCGCTACCATTGATTCTCCACCAGGAAGTCGGTTCTGCTGAAAGGATCAATTCCAATCCCAATGAATTTTCTCTGCCGAAGTTTTCGGGTCTGCTGATGGTAACCAGATCATTGCCTCTTTGCTCCAGAGATCTCACATTGGAGATGTTTCCGCGGGTATCCCGGTAATAGATACTGGAGGTAAAGGTGGTCGTTTCCCAGTATTTGATGAAACTGACTTCGTAGCTGTTGGTAAACTCAGGATCCAGGTTGGGGTTGCCACTTCGTATATTTCTTGAATCAGAGAAGGTAAAAAAGGGATTCAGGTCCCAGAATCGCGGTCTGCGTATGCGTCGCGAGTAACTCATTTGTATGGAATTGGCTTCTGATTGTTCCCAGGTTAAAAACAAACTTGGAAAAAGATTGGCATAATTGCGATGGTTGGTTTCACCGGTTTGGAGCAATTCTGTCAATACATCCGAATACTCGAATCGCAAGCCTGCCTGGTAAGATAGTTTGCCTATCTTGTTTCCTATGCTGGAATAAAGGGCGTGTATTTGTTCTGTATAGTTGAAATCGTTGCTCAGGTTTGCCAGTGTCTGCCAGGTATCATCGGCAAATTCTTCTACCAGATAATCATTGTCTATGTCTCTCAAAGACCCGCGATAACCTGCCTCCCACTTGCCGTCAGTACCAAATGGATGTACATAGTCAGATTGTAGCACGGCTGTTCGTTCGGATTCTTTGTTGTAGGAACGTTGCAAAAGTACGGGTAAACCGGTGGGGGAGTCATCTGCGTTGAAGAACAATTCTTCGAAGTTGGAGGTCTGATCTTCGGTACTTTCTCTGATTTGAAGACTGCTTGTCCACTCACGGTCTTCGTTGTCGAAGCTGCGTTTGTGGTTCAGGTTCAATTCAAAAGTAGGTTCTGTCTCTGAACCACTTTGTTCCCGGACATTTTTTCCTGTTTTGTTGGCATCCAGGAATACATTGGCGTAATCGTTGTATTCGATGACCGAGTTGTTGTTGGATTCACTGCTGCGGTACAAGAGGGAACCTGTCAAGGTATTGTAGTCGTTGAAAAAGTAGTCCATTCCCATACGGAAGCTGTGCGACAGGCGCTCATTGTTTCGGGAACCAAATTGTTCGACTATGCTTGTTTCGGTATCGCGGTACAATTCCTGGTACAAATAACTCTCTCCCGGGCGTTCGCTGTATCGGAAGCCATAGTTGGCAAAAAGATTGGCCTTGTTGCGGCGGAAGTTGAGGTTGAAGGCGGTCCCATAATTTGCTGGATAACCACCTATCAGATCCACAGAGCCGTTGAGGCCATTTTTCTTGTCTTTTTTGAGGACAATGTTGATGATTCCCGACATGCCTTCTGCCTCATAGCGGGAAGAGGGGTTGGTAATCACTTCTACCTTTTCGATCATATTGGCAGGGAGGGAACGCAAACCGCCGGAGCCTCGCACTCCTATAAGGCCGGAGGGTTTTCCATCAACCAATATGCGTACATTGTCGCTTCCACGAAGGCTCACATTGCCTTCCACATCAACCATGACGGAGGGGATATTGTCGAGTATTTCAGAAGCCGAACCGCTGGAGTTGGCCAGATCCTTGCCCACATTGAATACCTTCTTGTCCAGGGCCATTTGCATTTGACTTTTTTCTGCCCGGACTTCTACTTCTGCCAGGATTTCTGCAGCAGCACTGAGGCTTACAATGCCGAGATCCGTTGTTTCACTTGCGATTACTTTGATGTCTTCCAGGTAGGCTTCCTGGTAGGAGATGAATTCTAGTTTTAACAGATATTGTCCCGGGTTTACCGTGAGGAGGAAACTTCCATCCATCTCAGTAACAGTCCCGGTGATTAGACCTGAGTCAAGCGGATTTAAGAGGGTTATAGTTGCAAATTCAAGGGGTCCTTCTGTAATGGCATCTATTACTTTTCCCGAAATCTGTCCATTGGCGTTATTTTGAGCATTCACCTGATATCGGGCAAAGCAAGAGAGGAACAAAAACAATACAATTCTTTGAATCATAAGGTTGGGTTATGGTTTTGAGTCTGTAACCCCTCAAAAGAGGGATTGTTTACTCGGCTATGCTTGTGAAGCACATGCGTGCAAAAGTAAAACGCAATATTGACGCGATTTTGAGCTAATTTTGAAGGAAATCTGATTTTTGCAGATCGGGTTCTGGCTTAACTTTTCCTTAACAGAAGCCTCGTGTTTTCTGCTGCTTCAATTGAATAATACTTCAATAGTGTGCGTTTCCTGGGCATAATCGTAGTGTATCTGCCAGTTGTTGATATCGGCTATTTTTTTGGCGATAGCCAGACCCAAGCCAAGGGAAGAAGATACTTGCTGACCTTTTTTGAAGCGGTTAAACAGTTGGTCAGTTGGGATATTGGGTGCCAGTCCGCTATTGGATACACTGAGCTTTTTTTCATCCAGGGCGATTTTGATCCAGCCTCCATTCAGATTGTGCTGAATGGCATTTTTGATGAGATTAGAAACCAGAATATCTGCCAGGGCACTGTCGATGGGCAGTTCCAGGGTTCCGGGAAGCGACGAATTCATTTCTACGTTTCTCAGCAGAGCGAGTTCCCGGAAGTGGGCAATGTTTTGCGCCACTACTTCGCTGAAATTGCTCACGCGGGTATCCGAAAACTCTCCATTTTCAATTTTACTGAGCAGGGTAAGGCTTTTGCCTATTTTGGAGAGTTTGGAAAGCGCCTGAGTGGCACCTTGAACGAGTTGTAACTGATCCTGATCCAGGTCTCCGGACTCCATGAGCAATTCGAGTTTTCCTTGTGCGATCGCTACCGGCGTTTGCATTTCATGGGAGGCATTTTCAGTGAACTCTTTGAGCGTCAGATAATCCCTTCGTGCATTGTGGGTCATTTTGAATATGAAAGCATTGAGGAGTTTGAATTCCCTGGTATTGGTTTCAGGTAAGTGAATGGCATCCTTGTTTTTCACATTAAAAAACATGATTTGCTGGAGGGATTGGTAAAAAGGGGAGAGGATCCAGCGGAAAAAAATGGTATTGGCAGCGATGATAAACAGCCCCAAAAAGACAAACAACTTGACAAAAGCTGCTGTAACTCCTTCATATACGTCGTCTGATTCGATGAGGACATCCATGAGGTCAAATTTGTAGAACTGACCGTTTACTTTGCTGATGCGGATCAAACGTCTGTAGGCTTCGGGGCGATTGAGCAGAGGATGTTTGGAAATGGTATCGCTGTACACTCGGAAGGTGTCCTTTACCATCGTTTTGTCCAGGAGCTCGATTTTTACTTTGTCATTGTTGAGTACGCCTACAGATTTTCCGGATTTGATTTCACCGACCAGGCGCCGAAAAGTCTCGTTGAGGTAATAGTCTGTTTCTCTGGCTACCTCTTTTTTTACCTGCTTATAGGTCACAATTCCTCCAACGGTAAAAACAATCAGAGAGGCCAGCAGGTAAAAGAGCGTCGATTTGACAAAAAGTTTCATGCTAATCGGTTGTAAACTTATATCCCATGCCGTAAATGGTTTTGATGTAATCGGGAGTTCCGGCAGAGGTTAGTTTTTTGCGCAAATTTTTGATGTGTTGGTACACAAAATCAAAAGAATCCAGGAAATCAACGTTGTCTCCCCATAGGTGTTCCGCAATGGATTGTTTGGTCAAAACCCTTTTTTTATTGGCGATAAAAAACAGCAGCAGTTCGTATTCTTTTAAGGTCAATACGACCAGTTCGTCACCTACCCGGGTTTCCATGGTTTCGGTATTGATGCGTATTTTTTCGAATTCAATTTCTTTCTGTCCCTGAAATTTTCTCCGTCGGTAGATGGCTTTGAGTCTGGCGTTCAATTCTGGGAGATGAAAAGGTTTGGTCATGTAATCGTCGGCACCTAATTCTAAGCCGGTAATTTTATCGTCCAGGGCATTCTTTGCAGAAATGATCAACACGCCTGTCTCAGGTTGTTTATCTTTTAAAAAATTCAATACCTCAAATCCACTGCCATCAGGTAGCATGATATCCAGGAGGACGATGTCGTAGGTGAAATTGGAAAGTTTGTCCAAAGCATCCTGGATGCTTGAGGACTTTTCGCACAGAAATCCCCCCTTACCCAGATAGGTACACAGGTTTTCCAGGAGGTCCAATTCGTCTTCAATAATTAAAATCTTCATAGTCAAACAAAAGTAGCTGCTAATTTTGAGACAATTTTGAAGTAATTTGACGCTGCGGGCGGTGATTTTTTCGTTTCTTTTAAAATACCTTGCCCAAACTTGTTATTGGAATGACAAGGCTTTACTTTTGGAAACAATAATTTTTCAAATTCAAGTCTTTACATAAACCAAATACACATGAAAAAATACCTCATCCTGTCTGTCTTGTTGGCTACTTTTTTTTCGGCTATGCCGGAAATGACCGCACAAAACCCTAATACAGAGTTGTCCAAATCAGAGAAGAAAAAGTGGAAGACCATCGCCAAAGCCTATTCGAAAAACCCGGTTGCACTTAAATTGTTAACTGAAGAACATGCTTACCTCAAGCGAAACAGCACAGAATGGGAATCTGAAATCAACCGCCTTAAAGAGATGGTGGCAAACAAAAATCAGGCAAACAGTGCACAGCTGGCTTCTATGGATCAGTTGAGAAATGAAATTACTTCATTGCAAGCAGAACTGGACAGGGTTCGCCAGACAGCCAGCCAGAATATGGACAATGTGGGTGTATGGTTTCGAGTTCAGATTGGAGCTTATGAACATGAGCAGTTGAATCCAAATGAACTGAATACGGATAAGGTGAGTGTAGAGGGAAATGATTTGCAAAAGATCGTCCTGGGTCGCTATCGCAGTTATGAGGATGCCAAAACATTGAGAGACAGTCTAAGGAAATTGGGCTTGAAAGATGCCTGGATTGTCTCCTACAAAGACGGCCAACGCATTTCTGTAGAAGAGGCGTTGCGCTATTAGTGCCTATCTCTTTTTGTTGTAAATGTCTTTGAATTGCAAAGTGTCTCCTTCCGGCGTTATGCGCTCCAACAGGTATTGGATCTTAATTGGCGTTCCGGGAGGAGCATGATAATAAATGTACCAGGCATCGGATTCTCTGGTGCCGATGCAACCATTGGAAACAGCTTTTCCCAGTGTCTCAGGATTGGTCGTGGGATGTATCAATTGCCCATGCTCAATCCCATTAACCTCAGGAATTAGCCAGGGCACATGGGGTAAGGTAGTAACAACGCCGTCATCGCGCACTGTTTGTTCGTACCTGTGGTTGTCAAGTGGATTAATGAACAATGGCTCTTTGTTTACCCTCACGATATGGCCTTCTCCTGTCCTGGTTTTCATGTCCACTTCCTGATTGGCCATTGCCAAAAATCTTGCCTGATTGCGTCCCACTCTTACCGGAAATTCAAAAAGTATGGAATCTTGTCGGAGTATGCGCAGCGCAAATTCCGGAATGTTGACTTCCAAACGGGTGTATTTCCTCAAAGTATCCAACCTGTTTAATTGCTCTCTTCCGGGGATAAAGAGGGTGTCGCCTTCGGCAAAAATACGGATGGTGTCGAGATTGCGAATCAAGGTGCCCTGTTCCCGCAGGCGGTAGTAATCGGTCGCTGCCAATTGCTCCATAAGCCAGGGGTTGTATTGTACCAGATCATATTCATCCAGATAATCTTTCCATATTCCATTAATTTCCTGCACCAGTTCATCCATGAAATCCAGATAATTTTTGTGGTTTACGGCTTTGGGTAAAATATAATAGATTTCTGATGCTTTGGTTGGAGCGTGAAGCTTCTCGCCTGAGGTAACAGGAGCGTGGATAGGTGTAGTTTCATCGCAGGATATTGACAGGCCCCAAATTGCCAACAAAAAAATTCCGATAGGATAATGCTTGTTCATGAGTCTGATTTCAGGGGTTTTGAAAAATAAATTTACTGTAAATCAGTAAGAAAAGCCCTGGTTGATTTTTTTGGCAGGGTATTTGTTTAAGATAGTATGACGGAATAATTAATTTTTTTTTGTGAAATTAAAATGGTTTTCTATATTTGGGGCATAGAATTTATAATCCCATGACTGATTTAACACACAACACAAGCCAGTGCTTTGTTCAAAGCACCATTCAATGCTCTGCATTTCTATGCCTCTTCAAAATAGTACTCCCGGACAAATCTGTGCGGCGAGAAGAAAATCACTTTATTTCCACTGATTAAACTTGAACCGACGATTTCGCTACCGAAGTCCATTTGCTTCGCTAGGCTCTTCGTCTGTTTCGTCCCTTGAAAAAGCAATAACCCAAGTTAGCAACAAACTGCTTACGTGTCATTGGTATGCCATGTAAAAAGGCAGTCTGTATATAAATTAATCGCATGTTCTCAAATTATCCTTTCACCACAAACCGAAAACTCATGGAAAAAGTATTGAGCACTTTAATCTCCAGGGTTTATATTTCTTTGTTCCTTGTATTGTTGTCTTTCCTGGTTCCAAAGGAGGCCCTGTCGCAGAGCTTTCCAGCAGGTGGAGCCTGTCCGGTTGTAGATCCGGATTGTGTTACTCCCATGGTTACCACTTCCTATTTGCTGGATCCTACTTGTCCCAGTACCACAGATTTCAAGTTGCAGGTAGAATTTTTTGCCGGAGGCACTTCAGGTGACCCAACTGCCTTTACAAATCATTATTGGGTATTGCAAGTATTGACCAAAGACAGTTGTGTATTGCAGACTGCTCCTTTCACCAATACTCCTGGTGGGGACCTGGAATTGACCCAGACAGGCAACAGCCTTATTGTACGCCTGGAGCCTCAGGACCTGAACTTCATCACTGGAGGAACAAATTGCACTGCTTCCGTTGGCAATCCAATTACAAGTTTTGCAGGAACAGACTCCTTGTTTATTTCCGTACAACAGCGCTGTGATTCTCCGGACTTGGGTTGTTCTGCTTTTTCAACTCCGGATACGGTAGCGGTACCCCCAACAGCAGATGCATTTTATGTGATTTCTTCTTTTGGAGATACAACGGAGTTGGGATATTGTGTGGTGAACGACAACATTATTTCTCTGGATGCATTGACCAATGAAAAAGATACCATTGGGTTCAACTTTTCCGAAGACTTGATCGCTGTGGATCAGACAGTCACCGTTTGTGCATTGAATTGGGCGCCTATTGCAGTAGCTGAGAATTTTGATATTGTGCTATATGATGCATCTACGGGAACTGCACTTGATCAGGCTACCGTGGATACGTGGACAGCGGCAGGAGACACCTTGGTAT
>JALQTV010000077.1 GCA_023268675.1 Saprospiraceae bacterium
AACCATCAGCAGTAGGTTCAGCAATCCGAACTTGCCCTTTATCCAGCGCCTCTATGCAATCACGGATAGCCTGTTGTACCGAGGTGTCCTGCAATAAAGCCCGGTCTTCCCAGACTGCTTCAATAGTTTGTCTTAAATTTTCCATGTATAGCTATTTATGGGCGCAAAATTAGCAACTCAGCGGATTATTTAATAATTCAGGCGCACCAGTTTGAGGCGGTTTCTGCGTTCGCTGGGCACCAGTAATTCGTTGCCATTGATTTGCAGCGCATCTCTAAACCTCATTCGCAGCTCCAGTCCGCTGGTACTCATCACACTGTTGCGATCGAAAGTACCTGTACCGCCCAGAACATACTCACTGACCGTATTTTCATTTTTGACTTCGTCATTAAAAATGAATCTCAGCTTGCTCGGTGTTTTGAAAAGAAAAAACGAAGAATAGATCCCTCCGTCGTCCTGAGAAAATTGCTTTTTTGGCAAAACAGTCGCCCAGTGCTCGCGACCATTGGGATGAATAGAAATCACAAAGAGTTCATCGTAGTAATAATCCACTACAAATCTCGCATCATAATAAATTCGGCTTGCTCCTGCAGACCTGCGTTCGAGGAGTTTTGTTTTTTCTGCCACCAGGATGATTCCACTATCTGTCCGTAGAATGATGTCCCTGATTTCGGCATTTTCCACACCTTTTCCTACCCCCTTTTCCCCTTCCAGGTTATTGACAAACTCATCGCTAAGCAAGCTGAAATGCAGTTGCCTGGCGGCAGGGTCAGCAGTGGGAATATTCAGGTAGAAAGTACCAATAGCTCTGGTAGGATTTTTTTCATAGAACAAACCGCCTGCTACCAGTTTTTTATTGAGGTTATCATAGCGAAAGAACACATCGAAAGTCAATCGTCCCATCATACTGATATTAGAGGTCGTGATGCGATCCTGCTTCCAGTCGTATTGAAAAACCTCGTAGTGGTGTTTGTTACGCCTGGACCTGAAATTATCCTTCATAAGCACCAGATAGCCATTGCCATCATTATCTATAGTAGCCTGGACAAAGTCCCGATAATAATCGAAGTTATCCGGTTCTATGCTCTTATCCCACAGGAATTTCATCTCACTGATATCGAAGGCAATTGCCCGAAAAATACGCTGGCGATCAAAAAAATAAAACAAGTACTTGGAGCGATCTTCGGATTGTTCCCATTTGATATCCGGAGTATAAAAAAGATTCCCCAGGCTCCGTATGATGGTAGAATCTCTCAGGTTGGCTCCGCCATCATATTTGTGTACTTTCAGGATGGTTTCTGATTTTTCGCGAAAGCGATAAAAAACGTAAAATGCATCATTGTAGCCCTCCACATGGAGTACCTTAGGCAATCGCTTGTCCAACTCGATCTCTTTAGTCCAGCTCTCCTCCAACCTGCTATTGAAGCCCTGTACTTCAAACTCTGTAGTGCGATCGCGAAACAGCAAGTAGTTATCCCGCATTTTTCCCAACAAATAGTAAGCAGATTCATTCTTCAGCTGGATACCTTCTGATACCAATACAGCCTGGGCACTGCCTTGAAACAGCAAAAACAACAATGGGAGCGTCAGGAGATACTTTTTCATAGTGGCTTGCGATTTTGAGACAATATATTCTTTATGGCATCCAAAAACAATTGATTGCTAAAGTCCTGTCAACATAATGAATAAATTTACGTCATTATTGTTGAAGCAAAACAGCTACAATGTACCTTAGTCCTCCAACAAACAGCCGGGGATTTTTGTGAAAATGGTATTTTTGGTAGTTGTTTGACTGTTTTTCCTCTTTCAAGCTCGTTGTATGAAAAATTACCATCGGTCTTCAAGTTCCCGAAAAATGATGCAGTATTTTCGTTTGTATTTGTACAGCCTGCTCTTATTTTGCCCTTTACTGCTACACTCGGCAGTCTATTTTGTAGATAATGTGTACGGCAAAGACAGTTATTCTGGCTTATCGCCTGAAAAAGCCTGGCAAAGTCTCGAACAGGTAAACGCACAAATATTTGTACCCGGAGACCTTATTTTATTCAAATCAGGCGGCTTCTGGCGTGGACAATTGGCACCAAAAGGATCGGGCGATGCCCAAAAACCTATCCGAATCAGCAGTTATGGAGACGGCCTACCCCCTTTAATTGACGGAGGAGGAATAGAAGGAACAGGCGTCCTTCGTCTGTACAATCAATCCTACTGGGAAATCGAAGGACTTGAAATTACCAACTTTGCAACGGCGCCTGGTGACAGAAGAGGCATTGAGATTAAAGCAGCCAACAGTGGTCTGATACAACATATCCATCTAAAAAACCTGATCATACACGACATTAAGGGCATAGTAGGCAACAGCCTGACGGCAAAAAAAACAGCCGGGATATACATTGCTGTAACAGATGATTCCGAAAAATCTACTCGATTTCACAATATCCTGATCAGTAATTGTGAAATATACAACATTCAAAACCAGGGAATCGTAACAAACAATGAAGTTACACATGCAGATTATCCGGGAACCGATGCCTGGCACAGGCGAAAATTTACAGGTCTGATCATCCGAAATAATATTGTGCACCACATCTCAAAGAATGCTATGATTGTCAGGCTGGCAGAAGGAGGATTGGTAGAGCACAACCTTTGTTATGAAACCGCATTGGGAATTACGGGTAATACCATATTCTCCAGAAGCTCCCGAAATACCGTTTTTCAATACAATGAAGGATTTAGCAATAGATCCATTGATTACGATGGCAGTCTATATGATCCGGATTACAGCAGTCCGGGTACTATCTGGCAATACAGCTACAGTCACGACAATGCTCACGGCTTGCTATGGGTTTGCACTACTGATACAGATAGAGATATAGAAGTCCGATATAATCTAAGCGTTAACGACCGGGGCATTCTTTTTTACCTCAATTACCCGGTTTCGGGTATTCGGATACACCACAACAACATAATCATTCCCTCCTACCTGCACCCGACACTCCTTAAAGAAAGAACAGACTATGCTCATACCTATTCTTTTGAAAACAATACCATCATAAACACAAGCCAAAATACCAATGTATTGCTGGACATATCACAGCAAAAGCAACAAAGTCGGCAAATAGGACAAAACACGCTTTTCGGGAATCTTCCCAATGACCCTACAGGGCTGCTAAATGATTTTTCCCTGGTTTTACCTGCAGACATTCGAACCGAAAGCTCTTATGCATCTACCTATTCTTTTGCCGAAGACACAACCGAAACAACAACAGAAAATACTACCATTCTGGGGACCGTCAATGGCATCCCAATAGAAAAAATAGAACTGTTGGAAGAATTAAAATTACAAAGAGCTACATGGTTTGCCAATACTGACGGTGATTATGCTAAACTGGAAGCCATTGTTCTTGAACAACTTATCAGAAAAAAACTCGAAGAACAAGATCTGATCCACCAAGGCATCGTTCCTCCCCGGTGGATTCAAAGCACTCAGATAGAAGCAGAACAAAGCTCAAACAACCAGAAAAGATCCGCACTCCAAGAAACGGGAGGGGTTGTTTATGGTCCTACCAGGTTCACCCGTCATCAGTGGGCACAATATCGCCATCTCAATTACATGATCAAGCTAAAGGATAAGTTGGCCGAAAAGGAATTTGATCTCTCTGCCCCATTACTCTCAGCCTACTTTGAGCAAAACCAGCACTTATTTAACAGCAGAAAGCAATTTGCTGACTACCGTGGAAATGAAGCTTCGGTAAAGCTTCACTACCTTGAAGAGCAGTATGAGCAAAGACTCAACGAAAAACTGGCTGCTGCAGAAATCAATCTGAACAAAGCCACTATTAGCCAGCTAATCAGACAGACAAAATTGATCAACCAAGAATAACACCTATACAAAGCATGAGTAAGCGAAACAAGCTACAGAAGTTTGCAGAAATCCTGAGTTTTCCAAATGTGCTTGAAAATATGGACGCTTCCAATCCGGGACTAACAAAAAACGAAACGGAGCGAGTCGATATGAAAGGCCACTGGAACGAACGGCAATTTGGCAATGAGTATCCCATTACCCTGGAACTGGCCTGTGGACGTGGCGAATACAGTCTCGGGCTGGCAGAAATGTATCCGGAAAGAAATTTTATCGGAGTGGATGTCAAAGGAGCGCGCATCTGGAGGGGTGCCCGGAATGCGCTGGATCGTAGTTTGAATAATGTAGCTTTTTTAAGGACCCGCATAGAGCAACTTACCCTCTTCTTCGCACCCGGAGAAATCAGTGAAATATGGATTACCTTTCCAGATCCTTTTTTAAAAACATCCAAAACCAATCGCCGGCTTACCTCCGAGCGCTTTCTCGCTTCCTATCGCCAACTCTTGAAAAAAGACGGGTTGGTGCATTTGAAAACGGACTCTGAGGAGTTGTATGAATTTTCCCTGGAAAGCGTTTCCCAATTTCCGGGAGCAGAAATACTGTACCAAAATGATGACATTTATTCCGGCCCTTTGTTGTTGCCTGAGCTGGAGATAAAGACCTACTACGAACGCATGCATCTCGCTGCAGAAAAAAAGATCAAGTACCTGCAATTTCGTTTACCCAAATAAAAAAAGGCTTGTCTGAATACAGACGAGCCTTTTTCCCTTTAGGAAATCAAATACCAAGTACTAACTCATACCCAATTTTGCTTTCACTTGAGAGCTGAAGTCCTGGCTATCTTCGAAATACAACAAAACTTGTTTGTCGAAGATAAACTGCAGGCCATTTTCTTTGGCTACATCCTGGATTGCCTGGTTTACACGCTCCATGATAGGCTCTAGCAATTCATTTCTTTTGGTCTGGATTTGATTGACCATATCTTGCTCAAACTGCTGTAATTCTGTCTGGCGCGCTTGTAGCTTCTGGCCTTCCTCTTCCTGTTGCTTTGGAGAAAGTTCTCCCCTTTCAATTCTTTGCTGTACAGCCAGGTAATCCTGCTGAAGCTGTTCCAACATACCCTGACCTTTTTTCTGCAATTGTTTTTGCAGGGCTTCCAGGTTTGCATCTGCCTGTTTTACTTCCGGCAGGTCTTCAAGGATACCGGCAGAATCAACGAAGCCGAATTTTTGTGCTTGAACACTGGCGGTGAATACCAGGGCGATAGCCAGCATAAGGCTGATTTTCAACTTGCTCATTAGTTTGTTTTTTTTATCAAGAATAAAAGCGCGTGCAAATTTAAATATTTTATTGATTACTTACTTTAATCGATCCAGGATATCCTCTGTTTTGTCATACAGAGGATTAGCAAAAATGATGCCCAGATCCCCTCCCTTGTCAAAGATAAAATCATAACCTCTGTCATTGGCATAGTCTTCGACGATTTCATAGATTCTATCCTGAATGGGTCGAACCAGTTCCTGACGTTTCTGAAACAACTCGCCTTCGGGGCCGAATCTCATGCGCTGAAGGTCTCTGACTTGCTTTTCCTTATCCATGATTTCTTCCTCGCGCTGGCGGCGGGCATCATCGCTAAGCAATACCTGTTCAGCTTGGTATTTGTTGTATAAACCCTTGATTTGGTCGTATTCCTGAGCAATTTCCTGGCGCCACAAATCTGCCAGTCGGTCTATCTCTGTCTGAGCTGTTTCATATTCCGGCATATTTTCCAATACTTTGTTGATGTCCACTACTGCAAATTTTTGAGCATTTGCGGTCCATGACAAGGTCATAAAGACAAGTAAAAGCAGGGAGTATCGAGATAATTTGGCTGCCTGAGCTATCAGATTCATAGGTTTTTCAATTTGATGATGAAAATTATGGTGCAAATTACAAAGTCCTGAGCGGTAATTTTAACAATCCCGCGCCTGGCAAACTTTTTTTATACGCAACGAGTAAAAAGTCCGACTTGTCTCACAGAATCATCTGATTAACTATTGTTTAACGAAAAAAGCCTGTCAGGAACGCATCCAGATATCCCTCTGCGGGAAAGGAATGGATATATTATGCTGTCGAAAAACATCGTCTATTTTGAAGCGCAAGTCGCTCTTGACATTCTCAATGATCATAAACCGTGTGGACCAAAAGTGCAACTCAAAATCCAGCGACGAATCCCCAAAATTTACAAAACGCACAAAAGGCTCGGGTTCTGATAAGACATCAGCATTTTCCTTGGCAACACTGATCAGCAAATCCTTGACCAGTTGGGTATCAGAACCGTAAGCTACTCCTACCGAAACAAAAAAGCGGGCATTGTCATCGCTGTGGTTCCAGTTGATTACTTTTTCTCCTACCAACTTAGAATTGGGCACAATTACGCTGATATCATCCCTTGTCTCTACTACAGAAGTCCGGATACCTATCTTTCGCACTACACCAATCAGATTTTCCAATTGGATAAAATCTCCTACTTCAACCGTCCTATCAAACAAGAGGATAATGCCTGAGATCAGATCGTTGAAAGTTTGTTGCAATCCCAGTCCAATGCCTACCAACAGGGCAGCAGAACCCGCAAGTACCACCGTGGGCTGAATCCCTACACTTTCCAGAGCCAGCAAAGCTGCTACGATGTAAATAAAATATTTGAGCAGCTGATTGATGGCGAACTGAGAGCCCAGGTCTATGTTTTGGCGTTTGAAATAATTTCCGAGTACTACCTGAGTGAAAAACCAGATAGCCAGACGGGCCGCCAGAAAAATCAATACCACTTCCAGAATGTCTGAAATTTTGAACTCCAGGCTCTTATCCTTTACCTTGTAAGGAAAAAGCGTTTCATTCACTCCTATCGCCTGTACTACAAACAAAATTGCCAATACGTACACAATAAATTGGAAGGTATGCTCTCCCTTTGTAGTACCTATAGCCTTTTGTCTGGCAATTGCTCCCCTTCTGTCTGCAGGCAAGGGCACGTAATACTGGCGAAAAAACACCCTGGAAAAAAGCCAGTCAAGCAACTGAGCCAATTGAAAAACAAAAAGACTTCCTGCAATAATCAGAAAATTGATATTCAGGTTGTTATTGCTGTATAAAGAAAAATTAACTCCCAGGGTCGCAATAGCGATCAGAAACAAGAGGGAAAAATAGGCCAGCCGGGTGAGGCGCATGATTTTGCCCGATACCTTGCGATCCAGTTCCTGTGATTGCAGGTACCTTCTCAATGCTTTTTCCAATAAGAAATAATACCCTGCCAACCAGACAGCCAGAGAAATCAGGAAAAAAATGACCTTTCCCAAGGTAAATTCTACTCCCAGCACAGAAAAAAGTGCGATATCCATTATTTCTTTTACATCCATGAAAATTGATTTAAAGCAGTCCTCCGGCTTAATTTTCCGCTAATTTAGCGGATTGGAGATCTAAAGAAGGATCTTTACCGGTCAAAACCCACACAAGGAAGTTCCGTTTTCTTTACTTTTGGAAACATTTGCAAAATACCGGAAAATCGATGATCAAGTCAATTGCACAAATCATATCTTTTGTTTTCCACCCGCTCCTGGTGGTTACTTATATGCTGGTAATCCTCATGCTCATCAATCCCTATCTTTTTGGAGTCAACGGAATACATGACGAGGTAAGCAAATTGATTATTCTACGAGCCTTTATCACCACCTTTATCATACCAATAGCAGGTATATTGATACTCAAGCCACTGGGTTGGGTTCAGTCTTTGGCACTTGAACAAAAAGAAGAGCGCATAGCTCCCTATATTCTTACCGGTCTTTTTTATGCCTGGGTAGCAGTAAACACTTACAACGACGGCAATACTCCCAAAGTTTTTGCCTCCTTTGCTATGGGTGCAGCCATAGCCTTGTTCATTGCCTTCTTCGTCAATGTATTTTCAAAAATAAGTGTCCATGCAGTAGGTATGGGAAGTCTGTTGGGCATGATCATCATCAGCTTGTTTTTGTTTGACAACCAGCCCATGTTTTATTATTCAGATATACTCGGGAGATTCAGTTTGAGGTTGACAGATTTCTTATTAGCAGGACTCTTCTTTGCAGGACTTGTCGGAAGCAGTCGTCTTTTGCTGTCGCAAAAAGAACCGATGGACTTATATGGAGGCTACCTTATTGGATTTTGCAGTCAACTTTTAGCACTCAGAATTGTTTTGTTTGCCTGACCTTTAATAGAAAATTGTTTGGCTATTTGAATTTTAAGCAATTAATTGCTTAATTTCAGTCAGTTGATACAAATTATCAGGTAAAACCCTCATTGTTCCACATGAAACATTGGGTCATGCTTCTTTCAATGTGCCTTTTCTCTACCTTGTCACTAACTGCCCAGTCACAGGAACAACCCGATTATTACATATTTAGTATCTATTTTGGGGGCGGCCGATACCACATAGATCAGATACAGGTAGAAAAGTTGCAAGCATGGTTAAGAGAAATCCCTGACCTAGACATGCACCAGATAAGCATTCACAGCCATACAGATGACATAGGGAGCAAAGAATACAATGCGTTTTTATCCTACATGAGGGGGCAGGCAGCTTTGCAGCAATTGCTTCTTTACGGGATACCGGAAGCCGTAATTTCCATAGAAGATTTTGGGGAATTCAATCCAGTGTATGACAACAGCACCTGGGAGGGAAGACTCAAAAATCGCCGTGTGGATATTATCATCAGGCCCTTACCGGTTTAGAAAGCGAGCTGCAGGAGTAACCCCTACAGCTCGTTTCATCTGTATTATTTCAGCTTGTACTAACGTGGGCCTGCCGCAATGATTTCCGGATCTACTCCACTTTCGTATTTTTTGAAGTTCTCTTTGAACAAGCGCACCAGTTTTTGCATGGTTGCATCGAAGTTCACCACATTCTCCCAGGTATTCTTAGGCACCAACAATTCTGAAGGCACTCCGGGACAAGACAATGGAATTTGAAAACCAAAATGCGGTTCCTCTGCATAATCGACCTGATCCAGGCCATGACTATGGATAGCGTCAATGATAGCACGGGTGTATTTCAGTTTGATGCGGGAGCCTGTGCCGTAAGAACCTCCGGTCCAACCCGTATTTACCAACCAGGCATTGGTATGATTTTCGTGCATCTTTTGTGCCAGCAGGCTGGCGTACCGGTTTGGATGCCACATCATAAATGCAGCCCCAAAACAAGCCGAGAAAGTAGCCTGAGGTTCTGTCACCCCCATCTCTGTGCCGGCAACCTTGGCTGTATATCCTGAGATGAAATGGTAGCTGGCCTGCTCGGGAGTCAATTTGCTCACAGGAGGCAGTACACCAAAAGCATCAGCCGTCAGAAAGATGATGTTCTTAGGGATGCCTGCCACACAGGGGATTTGTACATTGTTGATATAATGAATAGGATAGGACGCTCTTGTATTCTCTGTGATCGAACTATCGCCATAATCCACTTCCCGGGTATCCTGATCATAAACCAGGTTTTCCAGAACTGTTCCAAAACGAATGGCATTGAAAATATCAGGTTCATTCTCCGGATCCAGGTTAATCGCCTTTGCATAGCAACCTCCTTCGATGTTGAATACCCCCTCATTGGTCCAGCAATGTTCGTCATCGCCGATCAGTTTTCTTTTAGGATCAGCGCTCAGGGTTGTTTTGCCGGTACCTGACAGTCCAAAAAACACAGACACATCCCCACTTTCGCTCAGGTTAGCAGAACAGTGCATGGGCAACACATCCTGCAGGGGCATCAGATAATTCATGATCGAGAATACCCCTTTTTTCATTTCCCCTGCATACTCCGTCCCCAGAATGACAATTTCTCCCAGTTCCAGATTGACATCAATGCTTGTTTTGGAGGTCATTTTGGAGGTAAAGCGATTGGCTGGAAAGCTACCACCATTGTAGATAACATAATCCGGTTCTCCGAATGCTGCCAGTTCTTCTGCAGTAGGCATGATGAGCATATTCTGCATAAACAATGCGTGGTAAGCACGGGTACAAATAACCCTGACCTTGAGGCGGTATTTGGGATCCCA
Source organism: Saprospiraceae bacterium (assembly GCA_023268675.1). Classification (GTDB taxonomy): domain Bacteria; phylum Bacteroidota; class Bacteroidia; order Chitinophagales; family Saprospiraceae; genus JALQTV01. Next base: position 9,910 of record JALQTV010000077.1, read on the forward strand.
GCCTGCGTAAGCATCTACTACAAAGATTCGATCGCAGGTATTGAGATAATCTCTGGCTCGCTCACGATTGATCATAAAGGTCCGCTCATCCAGATCTATATTGACTGGTCCCCAATCTATATTGTTTTCCGATTCAGGGTTTCGCACTACGCGTTTATCCTGTGGACTTCTACCGGTCTTTTCACCGGAATAGACCATCAGCGCTCCAGTATCTGAAATTGCCGATCCCTTTTCATATTTCAGGGCGAGTTCGTACAGGTGGGGGACGCTGGCATTTCTCCATATTTCCTTGCTATGGATATCATACCGGGTAAGGTTGAATGCTGTCATGTTTTATGGCTTTGGTTTTATTAATCAGGACAGCACAAAGGTAAGGCCAAAAAGAAGATGAATAAAACAGGAAGGAAAAATTAGGCACAAAAAAAGGCTACAATCTCTTGTAACCTTATTTCTTTTGTGGGCGATGATGGATTCGAACCAACGACCCCCGCCTTATCAAGACGGTGCTCTAACCGACTGAGCTACAGACCCAACCGACCCAGCATTAAACTCTTTATCCCAACCAACAACCGATAAGTGTGGACACCTGACGCTTAAGACGCCACGTGTTTAGCGCTGACTCTGAAAGGAGGTGATCCAGCCGCACCTTCCGAT